>JAQQAK010000286.1 GCA_028527945.1 Spirochaetaceae bacterium | reverse complement strand
GATTATGGTGTTTATCATCTTTCAGGCGAAGGTCAGTGTACATGGCATGAGTTTTCATCCGAAATCTACAAACAGGGAAAAGTGTTTGGTCTAATAGAATCTGATTGTGTTGTTAATCCTTGCGCAAGCGATGAATTCCCTGCAAAAGCAAAACGTCCAGAGTTTTCGCTACTAAGCAAGGAAAAAGTTAAAAGTGTTTTGGATTATCAGGTTCCAGATTGGAAAGAGTCTTTAACTCAGTTTATGGCTGAACATAATGAAGTTAAATCAAGGGTTTCTAATTGGTTAGAACATTCAGAATATGATTTAGAAACTGCAGAAGCAATGTTTTCTTCTGAAAGATATTTATATGTTGTAATAACACTACAGCAAACACTTGAAAAAATATTTAAAGCTGTTTTTGAATATAAGCTGAAAAATATTCCACGAATTCATGATCTTGCTAGGCTTGCGTCTTCTTTACAATTGATATTGGATGATTCTCAAAATAAAATGCTTACTGAGTTATCATATTATTATATAGCAAGTAGATATAATGAAAGAATAAAGACTTTATCATCAGAGGTTACTAAAGAAAAATCTCAATTTTATATAGAAAGGAGCAAGGAGATTGTTAAATGTATAAAATCGATGATTCCATTCGTATAAAAGTAGATAGTTTCTGTAATGAGATTAAATCAGAATTTAATATAGACGAAATTTACCTTTATGGCTCTTACGCAAATGGAAATTTTGATGAATGGAGCGATATAGATTTAGCTGTAATTTTGAATGAAGAGAGCGCTCATTCTAAAGAAATTTATTTAAAAGGGAAATCTTTTGATTTACGGTTTGATGCATTCGGGTTTACAAAAAATGATTTTGAAAACAGCTTATTACCAATAATGCCTGAAATAAAAAGAACAGGAGTAAAACTAATATGAGAAAACTTACAAACATAGTTATTACAGGTGGCGCCGGATTTATTGGTTCTAACCTTATCCGTTATATTTTTGAAAAGACTGATTTTAGTGGAAAAATAATTAATCTTGATGTTCTTACCTATGCCGGTAATCCATATAGCCTTGATGATATTGATAAAAAGTTTGGCGGAAGCCAGTACTTTTTTGAAAAAGCTGATATAAGGGATAGAAAGGCTGTAGATGCGATACTTGTAAAATATGATGTAGATACAATCATTCATTTGGCTGCAGAAAGCCATGTTGACCGTTCTATTACTGGCCCTGAAGAATTTATTACAACAAATATAAATGGAACCTTTAATCTTCTTGAAGCCGCAAAAAATTATTGGAAAGACTTTGAAGGCAAGCTTTTTCATCATGTTAGTACCGATGAGGTGTATGGTAGCCTTGGAGATGAAGGCTTTTTTACCGAAGATACTCCCTATGATCCGCGTAGCCCTTATTCTGCGGCAAAGGCTTCATCAGATCATCTTGTTATGGCGTATTTTCATACATATGGAATGCCTATAACAATGTCTAACTGTTCAAATAACTATGGACCTTATCAGTTTCCTGAGAAACTTATTCCTGTGATGATAGAAAACATGCTTACAGAGAAAGCGCTCCCTGTTTATGGTGATGGCAAGAATATCCGAGATTGGTTATATGTTGAAGATCATAACTCAGCAGTTTGGACAATTGTAAATAATGGAAAAACTGGCCGTACTTACAATATTGGTGGAGAAAACGAGTGGGAAAATATAAAGCTTGTTAATAGTCTTTGTGAAATTGTCGCAAAAGAAACAGGAAAAGAATTAAATTATTATAAAAAACTTATAACCTTTGTAAAAGATCGACCAGGTCATGATCGTCGTTACGCGATTGATTGCTCAAGAATAAAAAAAGAACTTGATTGGAAGCAGACTTATAGTTTTGATTCAGGACTTTCTGAAACTGTTAAATGGTATTTAACAGAACGTTCGTGGATCGAGAATGTGAAAAGCGGAGAATACCTTAAATGGATGGAAGAAAATTATTCTGAACGATAACTCAAATATAATATATCAAATTATAAGGAAACAAATATGTCACAAAAAATATGCGTAGTAGGCACTGGTTATGTTGGTCTTATTGCCTCGGTAGGTCTTGCAGACTTTGGAAACACTGTGACCGGAGTAGATTTAAACGAAGATAAAATAAATAAACTTAAAGAAGGAATATCCCCTATATATGAGCCGGGAGTAGAAGATTATCTCCGTAGAAACCTCGACTCCGGTAGGCTTAAATTTACAACTGGTATTGATTACGCAATTAAAGACTCAACTGTTGTTTTTATAGCAGTAGGGACTCCAGAAAACGATAATGGAGAAGCAAACCTTTCCTATGTAGAATCTGTTGTAAACTCCATTGCAGATAATTTAAATGATTATAAGGTGATTGTTACTAAATCTACTGTTCCGGTAGGAACAAATCGCTGGATATATGAACTATTAAAAGAAAAAACAGGTCATGAAAATTTTGACGTTGTATCAAATCCTGAGTTTTTAAGAGAAGGTCGTGCTACGCAGGATTTTTTTCATCCTGATAGAACAGTTCTTGGTTGTGAATCAGAAAAAGCAAAGGAAATAATGTTCAATGTTTATCGCTCGCTAAATCTTATTAGTGTGCCTTTTGTTTGGTGCAATCTTGAAACAGCAGAGCTTATAAAGTATGCGTCAAACGCTTTTCTTGCCACAAAGATTACTTTTATCAATGAAATAGCAAACCTTGCTGAGGCGGTAGGAGCAGATATACATCAAATATCTAAATCCATGGGAATGGATGGCAGAATAAGTCCAAAGTTTCTTCATCCAGGTCCAGGCTATGGTGGTAGCTGTTTCCCAAAGGATACAAAGGCTGTTGCAATGTTTGGGAAAAAGTATGGTGTTACAATGAATTTGATAGAGTCTGTAATTGATACTAATGATAAACAAAAAGCACGTATGGTTGAAAAGTTAAAAACTTCAATTGGTGATATAAAAGGAAAGACTATAGCTGTATTAGGATTGGCTTTTAAACAACAGACAGACGATATTAGAGAAACGCCGGCATTAACCATAGTTGATGAAATTTTAAAGGCTGGTGGAAAAGTTCAGGCTCATGATCCCAAGGCTATGGATAACTTTGCAAAGATTTTTCCTGATATAATGTACTGTCATACAGCCTATGACGCAGCGAAGAATGCTGATGCTGTTGTTATTGTTACTGAATGGAATGAGTACCGAGGTCTTGATTTAATAAAGCTGAAACATGCCATGAAAGGAAACTTTATTCTTGATACCAGGAATCTTCTCGATCCTGAGATTGTGGTGGCACGTGGCTTTATTTATGAGGGGGTTGGGCGAAAATAATTTCTTCCGACTTTTACAGGTTTTATAATATTGCATATTTTTATATTCATAGTATCTCTATTTTTATTATTTTTAATAGCTTTTGTGTCAACAGGTCTTTTGCTGGAAAAAAGAAGGGCTAATCAGGTCTTTGATAAGACTCCTGATAACGAATTAGTATCTATAATTGTTCCCGCAAGAAACGAGGAGCAAAATTTATCTGTTCTTTTTCTGTCTCTTAAAAATCAAACAGAAAAAAATTTTGAACTTATTCTGATCGATGATCGTTCGGAGGATCATTCTCTTGAATTGATGTATCATTTTCAGAAGGACGCTGATTTTAAGGTTAAAATAGTTGAGAATAAAGAAGCCCCCGGCTTCTCTAATCCAAAAGTTAATGTACTTATTAAAGGTGTAGAAGCTGCTTCTGGTGATCTTTACTTTTTTACAGATGCTGATTGTAAACTCTCTTCAGATTGGGTTAGTTCTTTAAGGAAAATGTTTAATAATCCTCAGACAGGTGTTGTTTGTGGATTTCTCAGACTGGCGTCCGAGAATAATGTTTTATGCCGTCTTCAAAATTTCGATCATTTTTATAGAATGATGTATGCTTTTTGTGGTATTGGACTTGGAATTCCTGTTGGATGTTTTGGTAATAACCTTGCAATAAGAAAACAAACTTATGTTGAGACTGGTGGTTATGAACTTTTAAAAGATTCTGCTACAGAAGATGCAGAGATGATTGCAAGAGTTAAACAACTTGGGACTTATAAAATACGAGCTATTTTTAAGAAAGATAGCATTGTTGATACTGTTCATAAAAAAAGCTGGAAAGAGCATTCAAATCAGGCAAGAAGGTGGGCTTCCGGAGCTATCTTTTCTAAAGATGGGCTTACAAGATTTGGTTTTTTTGTTCTTATGTTAATTCCGTTATGTTGTCTCGCCTGTATTATACCGGCTTGTTTTAATAAAGTTTTTTTTATTTTTCCAATACTTATGTACGCATACCTGTATTTTTCATCAATTATTTTTGGTCTTTGTTCAGGTGTGTTTAAGCTATTTCGGAAAGGGTTGTTTCTTTCAGTGTTAATATATCCTTTTATTTATGTTGATAGCTTTTTTAAAGCTTTAATTTTTAGAAAGATAAACTGGAAGGGGACAGAAATTTTATTTAGGAAAGGGAAATGAAAAGAGCTTTAATATTATTTATTTTATCAATGTTTTGCTTGAACATGTTATGGGCTGAAGAGCTTTCAGAATCAGAGATTGAAGAAGAATCTGATACAGCTGAAGCATCAAATCTTATGGACGGCTTTTATGGTGGTATAGAAATAGATTTAGATTATGATATCTCCGCCCAAAATCCTTTCTACCAATATGGAGTTATAGAGTTAGGTTATAATATCGGTTATTTTGATGTGTTTGGAAGTTTTTCTGTTTGTAATGATGGAAAGTATCAACCTTCACATGGAGATGATCTTTTCTTTGGCTACTATTTTTACCTTGAGTCTGGTGGATTTAAGTTTAATTATGATTATTTAAGTCTTACTTTTGGTCGTACAACTCAAGAAGATGTTGTAGATACACCGTATAGCCTTTTTGTTTCATCAAAAATAATACCTACACTTCTTGCTGATGTCAGTTTTGACAATGACATATTCTTTTTCACATCACGTTGGACTGAACTTAACCGTGATTCTTCAATGACATATACAACTCAGGATGGAGAAGAATCTTGGCCTGATAGGGGCTGGCAATATAACACATATGGAATATATATAAAAGATTTTAAGTTTGGTTTTCAGGATTCATTGATTTATACAGACGAAAGTTTTGACCCAGAATATTTTTTAAATCCATTACCTGGGTTTTTTAAACAATATGTTCGAATATCAAGTGGAAAGCCCTGGACTGTAGAAGGTGACGCAAACTCAATTATGGGATTTTTTGTCGAATGGAATCCTTCGAAAATTTATGCCTATGGGCAGCTTCTTATTGATGATTTTAATGCTAATGCAATATTAAATCCTGATAGTGTTCAGAATCCTAACAAAATTGCATGGTCTGTTGGCGGCCGCTATGAATTTAATTGGGGAACTCTTGGTTTTTATAATGCTGGTGCAACAAAGTATACTTTTCAATCTTCCGGAACAACTTCTGGTGATTATCTTTATGGATATAGTTTTTATCCTTCAACTACTTATACAGCAAATGGTGTTGTAATGCCTATAGAGTTGGAAGATACTTATATTGGTTATTATAATGGTGAGAATAATCTTTCTTTTTTGGTTGATTATGAAGCTACCTGGGTTGGTATAGGAATATATTCTTCACTGGAGTTCTCTTTATCCGGTTCAAAATCTCCAGCAAATGCGTGGAGTCAATATAGCTGGTGGACAGAAGAAGATGACGCGGGTACAAAATTTCTTGATTCTGATGTACTTGAGAAAAAGCTTGTGTTAACTGTTGGTGCTTCAAGATCGTTGAAAGAATTAGGGGCATGGGCTGAACATTTTATTATAAGTATGTCATTAGAGGCTGGTTATATCTGGAATGTTTTAGAGCTTACAGATACACTATCTTCTGATGTTAATCAGGAAGAATATTGGGCCCCCTCAGAAAACAATGAAGCTGTTTTTTCAGTAACTTTGGGTGTTTGTTACCGGATATAATTTATTTATGAAAAAAATATTTTTTGCAATATTTATTATTTTTTTATCAATTTCTCTTTACGCAAATGATCAGAGAATCATACCATTAACTTCTGATGTTTATGATCTAATTGACTCTCTTTCTCTTGAGACAAGATTAGGAATGCTTTCTAAAGAACGTCCTTATTCAGAAGCTCAGATTCTGAGTATCCTGAATCAAATTGATAAATCTAAGCTTTCTGACGCAGGTGTCAGAGCAGTTGCTGAGATAGAAAAGATAATGGAAAAAGATCCATTATATGAAGAGGGAAAGTTTTCAGGAGATATCTCTGGTGAAATTGCCATAGAAGGATATCTCCATACTTCAGACGATGAATCGCAATGGCAGTATAATTATAATGACAGAAAAGCAATTCTAACTTTAACTTTTGAGACTTGGTTAAATGAAAACTTTTATGCTGTAATTGAACCGGATTTACGAGAAGATCGTTTTGTAATTACTGATACTGATGATAATGGAAATTATGAAGGTAATTACACTAATATTCCAAGTTCGTTTGGTGATTTAAATTATCATTTTCCAACAAGGGGCTTTTTTTCTTTTGGAAGCGAAAACTGGAATATTCAGATCGGACGAGACAGGCTTGAATATGGAAATGGTGAAACAGGAAAGCTCCTTTTATCTTCTTATCCTGATTTTTATGATTTCATAAAAGCAAAATGTTTTGTTAAAAATTTTGCATATACTTATAGTTTAATTGATCTTGAAAGCTGGACAGATGATGATGAAAATCTTCGGTTCATATCTGATCATGCATTATCTGTACGACTTTTTGAGGATATGTTGACTTTGTCTGTAAACGAATCAGCTCTATTTTATGGGGAGATACCTACAATCCAGTATGTAAGTCCATTAATAATTTACCATAACTTGATTCGAAATCATCAAATTGGTGATTCAATTGTAAATATTTGTATGACACTTGGCGCTAACTTTGCTCCGGTTAAGGGGCTAAGTTTTTATGGAGAATATCTTCTTGATGAAATATCTACTCTTTTAGAGCAGGAAGAATATGGAGAAGACGCAACAGTAACTCCAAATGCCTTTGCTTTTCTTGCGGGTAGCAAGCTTTCTTACCCTGCAGGGCCTGGCTATATATCTGGCTTTCTTGAGTTTGTGTATACCAGTCCCTGGTGTTATCTTCTTTCTCCTGAAGGTGGTTCAATGATATGGTCTCATCGTGATGCGAATGATGTGACAAACTCTAGAGAAAATGTAAAAAAATATCTTGGCTATGAATATGGCCCTGATTCAATGGGCTTTGGAATGGATGCAGTTTATATGATGCCAACTGTTTTTAAAGCCGGGTTGTCAGCTGATTTTATAATTAAGGGCGAGAATGATTATGATTCAGAATATGCTGAAACAGTAGAAAACGCTTTTATGACCACCCCCACAGGAACTCCTGAATATCGTCTTATTTTAGGTTTATTTGGAAGTTATCAACTTTTTGATTTTCTTTCTTTTGAAATTGATACGGCATGGCTTAGGATTAATAATTATAATCATGTAGAATCTTCTCTTTTTTATGATTTTCAAACAGCCTTTTCTGTTGTTTTTGATTTTTCAAAAAAAGTTTTTTAATTACTTATGCTAAAAAAAATATTTACTTTATTTCTTCTTTTGCTTAATACTTCTTTTTATCTCTATTCTTTTGATATTAATAATAAAATTGCTGATACTCCATCTATTGATGGTTTACGGAAAACGGCCAAAAGGATTGAGTACAAATTAAATAAATATGAAAAAAATGATGAAGAGTATTTATCTGCAATATCTGATTATCATGCGGTGTTTGACTTACCATTATGCAGTCTTGCAAAGGTAATTTCAGATCATGAAAATGGTGACAAGGTTTTTAAGCGATTAGTCGAAACCAGTGATCTAAACCCTAATGATGATCTTTCTGTTCCTCATAGGCAGCGTGTATATAATAGTGCGAAATTTATGGGTGTTGGAGCAGATTATATTTATACAACCATTGTTGATGTTGAAAAATATACCGAAGATGTGTTTATAATGAGTTGGAAACTTGTTTCTTGTGAAATAGGTAATTTTGAATCATATAATGGTTTTTGGTATTTGAAAAAACTTGATCCCGATAAAGATGGTCATTGTCGAACTTATGTTCGATTGTACGCAGAGACTGTTTTTAATAATGTTATCCCTATGCAGGATGTTGTTATGAACATGTTTACTGATAGCGAAACAAGAGATGTTTTTCGGAGTTTATACAAGTATACAAATGAAAATGAATAAAAGATACACTATT
>JAQQAK010000285.1 GCA_028527945.1 Spirochaetaceae bacterium | reverse complement strand
TCGTAAAATTCTTGACCGCTTAAAAGATAAGCCAAATGGAAAATACATTGAAGTAACAGCAATAAATCCGACTCCTTTAGGTGAAGGCAAAACAACAACTTCGATGGGTCTTGTACAAGGGCTTGGTAAAATTGGGAAAACTGTAATAGGAGCTATTCGTCAGCCATCAGGTGGTCCTACTTTTAATATAAAAGGCTCTGCTGCGGGAGGCGGACTTGCTCAATGTATTCCTCTTTCAGAATTCAGCCTTGGTCTTACCGGAGATATAGATGCTATTACAAATGCGCATAATTTAGCAATGGTTGCACTTACAAGTAGACTTCAACATGAGTTCAATTACAGTGATGAAATTTTAGAAAAAAAAGATCTTAAACGCCTAAACATAGATCCTGCAAATCCAGCAATAAGCTGGGCTATAGATTTTTCCGCGCAAGCCTTACGTGAAATCATTATAGGTATAGGTGGAAAAATGGATGGTTTCATGATGAAAAGCGGTTTTCAGATAACTGTTTCATCTGAAATCATGGCTATTCTTGCAGTTTCTACAGATTTAAAAGATATGCGTGAACGCATAGGAAAAATGATTGTTGCCTATGATAAAAAAGGCAATGCTGTTACAACAAAAGATCTTGAAGTTGATGGAGCAATGACAGCAATTATGGCAAAAGCTATAAATCCAACTCTTATGCAGACAATTGAGGGACAGCCTGTTCTTGTTCACGCGGGGCCTTTTGCTAACATCGCAATAGGTCAATCTTCTATAATTGCAGATAAATTGGGGCTTAAACTTGCTGATTATCATGTCACAGAAAGTGGATTCGGTGCGGATATAGGGTTTGAAAAGTTCTGGAATCTAAAATGTCGTTTTTCAGGCTTAACTCCTAATTGTTCAGTAATAGTTTGCACAGTAAGAGCATTAAAAATGCATGGAGGAGGTCCTAAAGTAGCACCAGGAAAACCTCTTGATAAAGCTTATACTGAAGAAAATACTGATTTAGTAGAAAAAGGTCTGTCAAATCTTATAAAGCATATTGAGACTGTCAAAAAAAGTGGAATTCCTGCTGTAGTTTGTATAAATCATTTTTATACTGATACTGAAAATGAAATTAATGTAATCAGACAAGCATGTGAAAAATTGGGAGCAAGAGTTGCAGTATCTAAACATTGGGAACTTGGTGGCGACGGTGCAGTTGATCTTGCAAAAGCTGTTGTTGAAGCTTGTGAAGAAAAACCTGATTTTAAATTTCTTTATCAGAATGATACACCTCTTGAGGAAAGAATTGAATTGATTGCGAAAGAAGTTTATGGTGCGGACGGTGTTTCATATACAGCTGAAGCAAGAAAAAAATTAAACTTGATTTCATCAAATCCTGATTACAACAATCTCGGTACGTGTATGGTTAAAACGCATCTTAGCCTTTCTCATAATCCAGAATTAAAAGGCCGTCCAACAGGCTGGACTCTTCCAATAAGTGATATTTTAATTTATCAAGGCGCAGGTTTTATAGTTCCTGTTGCTGGAGGAATAAAATTAATGCCTGGGACAGCTTCTGATCCGGCATTTAGAAAAATTGATGTAGATGTAGATACAGGGAAAGTCAAAGGTCTTTTCTAAATTATTTATGACAAAGCGCAAATATCGTTATTAGTCACTTGTTCTATTTTTTATTATTTGTAAATAATAAATAAAATCCTGTAAAATTTGGAGTTTTATATGACTATTAACGATTTGCGCGCGGATACAATTCTGACTAACGCAAATGTCTATACAGTAGACAAAAATAAAAACAGTGCTGAAGCTATTGCTATAAAAGATGGTAAAATAATTTTTATAGGTTCAGATTCAGAAATCATGAATTACAAAGGTGATAAAACAACTGTTTATGATCTTGAAAAAAAATTGGTTCTCCCCTCTTTTATCGATTCACATATGCATCCGGCAGTTTCTGCCATAGATTATCTTTTTAGAATACAACTTAGAGGTGTTTTTACAAGAGAAGATTATCTTGTCAGAGTAAAAGAATTTGTTGAAAAAAATCCAAATCTTGAAGAGTATGAAGGCAGCGGTTTTCAACGTTCAGCTTTCGGAGAATACGGTCCAATAAAAGAAGACCTTGATAAAATTATGCCCAATAAACCAATGTCTCTAAGTTCCGTAGACGGACATTCTTTGTGGGTTAACTCAAAGACACTTGAACTTGCGGGCATAACAAAAGATACCCCTAGTCCTGCCGGAGGTGTTATAAAAAAAGATCCTGAAACAGGAGAACCTACAGGGCTTTTAACCGAATCTGCAAGAAATGCTGTTAAAGAATTATTTACACCCCCCACAAAAGAACAGTACAAAGAATCAATACTTTGGCTTCAAAAATGGTTTAATTCACTTGGACTAACAAGTTGTCATGATGCCATAGTAGAGTTTGAACCTGATTATTACATGGCTTATGAAGAGCTTGCCAGAGAAGGAAAGCTTACTATAAGATTTAGAGGTTCCTGGCTGATAACACCAGAAATTGTTGGAGGCGGAGAAGGACAATCTGATGATTTTATTCCGGAAATGACAATTGATGAGGCAATAGCTCACGCGGTAGAAGTTTCTAAAACATTTCAAACCCCATATTGGCAGATAAACTCTTTTAAATTCTTTTCTGATCAAGTTATTGAAGAAGAAACTGGCTTTATGAAAGAAGCTTATAAACACAGAGATGACAACTGGCATGGTATAAAAGTATGGAAAGATGATTTTTTACGCGAGGCTTTTCAAAAATGTGACGCTGTAGGCTTTAATATTCATACCCATCAAATAGGCGACGCGGCAGCCGATTATGCTCTTACAGCACTTGAATATGCTGTTGATAAAAATGGAAAAAGAGATTCAAGGCATACGTTTGCTCACATTCAGGTTATTGAAGATTCAGACGTAGCCCGTATGAAAAAATTGGGAATGACTGCAGTTATTGCACCTTACTGGACAGAGATAGACGATTACTACTGGGAATTATACTACCCCTTTCTTGGTGAAAAACTCGCTCATGATGGACAATACAGAGGTGCAAGTCTTTTTGAAGCAGGAATTAACACTTCTTTTCATAGTGATTTTTCTGTTACCGAACCTGATTACGGTTGGGCCTTATATACAGCAGTAACAAGAACTCAACCAGAAAAGATTTTTAAAGAAGAACAGGGAGACAAGGCATCAACAAACCTTAGAACAACTGACTTTTCAGTAAAACTTAAAAACGGTGAAATTGGTCCATTAGGAACTAAAGAAGAATGTTTAACTA
>JAQQAK010000284.1 GCA_028527945.1 Spirochaetaceae bacterium | reverse complement strand
TAATGTAACAGAAGAAAAAATTACAACTTGTTATACTGTATATAATTACTTAAAGTTGTAATTTTTTGCTTCAAAGCTTCTTGCTAAACTAACCGAGTTTTGCAAGAAGCTATACAAATGAAATATGCAGAATTCGATCTTTTTTATATTTTTATTTTACATAACGTTAATGTGTTTTTTATATTTTTTGAATATTGTTCAAATAGCTATAAATTATTATTCTTTGAGAGGATATTATTATGGAGCTATCGATTAATACAGATTTTATAAAAGCTACTGGAGATGTAGAGCCGCCTCTCAGGCTTATTCATGAAGCTGGTTTTGAGAATATTCATTGGTGCCATCACTGGTTAGGCGATTATATATATTCAAATTCGGAAATAAAGAAGATTAAAAAGTTATTAAAAACATATCAGTTAAGTCTTTTTGATCTTCACGCGCCTCATGGTATTATTAGAGATTGGTGTTCTGGCAGTGAATTTCTTAGGAAATCAGGAGAGAGTCTGCTTTTGAATAGAATAGAAATGACTCATGAGTTAGGCGGCCGTGCTATTGTTCTGCACACTAATATTGCGCGTTTATCTGGCAGAACAAAGCGAAGGAATCTTAGAGGAATTAAGACTCTTGAAAATCTTGAACAAAGATGTCAAAAGCTTGGTATAAAGATTGCGCTTGAAAATCATTTTAAAAATAATGGCGAATCAAGTTTTTATGATCTTGAAACAATATTTTCTCATTTTTCATCAGATTATATAGGTTTATGCTGGGACAGCGGTCATTCCAATATTGTTACTGGTGGGATAGATAAAATACAGAATTTTACTGACAGACTTTATGTGCTTCACTTGAACGGGAATAACTCGATGAGAGATGAACATCTACCAATAGGAAGAGGTTCTGTAGATTGGGATAAGGTTGCGAGAATTATTGCAGAATCTCCTTATGATGGAGTTTTAACTCAGGAGGTCTCTATGGATGCAAATGTTTCGCCTCTTGAATATCTTGGAGATGTCAGAGATCAAGGCTCTCTTTTTGCGGAAAAGGTTGAAAGGCTAAGGGCACAATAACACATATTTACAGGAGTTTTTATGAAGCGAAATACCCCCATGCCGGAGCTTGTTAAACTTTTTTGGCTTGTTCCAGGTTTTTGTTTTCTACTTATATCAAATGGTCGAATTGCTATACCACTTGCCGCTTGGGTGGCTCCTGTGTTCTTTTTAAAAGCAATTCGCAAAACTCCTTTGCTCCCTGCTTTTTTACTTGGCACGGCATCGTATGCTGGTAGTTATGCTATCTCATGGAACGGTATGGTTCCTATTTCCTGGCTGCCTCCTCTTATTGGACTATTGTGGTTTATTCCTATAATTGCTGATAGGTTTATCGTTCCTCGATTGCCTCATTTTCTTGCTTCATTTGTTTTTCCATCTGCAATGGTTGTTATTGAGTTTATTAACGCTTTGGTAAATCCAATGGGAACATGGAGTTCTATTGCCTATAGTCAATATGGACTCTCTTCTATTTTGCAGCTATCATCTATTGGCGGAACCTATATCATAACATTTCTTGTCTCATGGACTGCTGCTGTAATTACTGGATGGTGGGAGCTTGAATGGAATGTTTATCATTGTAAGAAGCAATTAGCGGTTTTAGCATTTATAATAATAATTTCTATCATTTGGGGAAATCTAAGAATACATAGAATTAGTCGGAGAGAAGGAACCATTTCTGTAGCTTCTGTTACCACTGAAGAGCATCCTCGTCAAAAGTGGGGGGAGTTAGGTGATCTTGTTGATGCTGGAGAATTTTCTGCTGCTGCCGATTTACGGCATATCCAGAATGAGAAGGCTTTTGATTGGCTTGGTCTTTTAGCTGGGACCAAGGCTGATGCTGTATTTACGCATGAGATGGCCTTTTCTACTGATTCTAAAGGTGAAAAGGTTCTTCTTGAAGAGGCTTCTAAAAAAGCTCGAGAAATAGGGACTTGGGTCGTTTTTAGTTTTGAGGTTAGTGAGCCAGAACTTCGGTATGAAAATCGTGTAACAGTATTCTCTCCAGAAGGGTATGCTGTTTCTGAGCAGTATAAATTTGGGGGCGCTGCTATTGAAGGTTTTACAACAGTAGGGGATGGGGAGCCATCAAATTTTACAATAGAAAATTCCAAGATTGCGGTTTATATTTGTTGGGATATGGATTTTCCAAGGATAGTTCGAAAACTTGGGAAAGAAAAGTTTGATATTGTAATTGTTCCTGCTGCAGATTGGCGAGAAATTGATCCTATGCATACTCGTATGGCTGTGTTTAGAGCTGTTGAAAACGGAGTCTCTATGGTTAGGCAGACAGCCGAAGGTTTGTCTCTTGCTTGTGATCCTGCCGGGACTACAATTTCCAAGTTGGATCATTTTACAGCTGGGCGTCTTGAGATGTTTTCTGAAGTTCCTGCCAAGGGTGTTTGGACGTTTTATTCCTTGGCAGGGGATTGGTTTGCCTGGCTCTCTGTACTTATGTTTTTGTTGTTATTTTTTAAAGCTGTATTGAAAAGATAAATTTGTCTTAAATGCATACATTAGTTCCTTTTCAATTTAATCAGTTGTATTCCCCTGTGAATATTTAGTACTACATCCATTTGCTATTAATTTATCAAGTATTGTTTTATTATTTGTGCCAGCTTTCAAGTCCATGTTATTTTCAATAATACTTAAATAATACAAATTTGTTAGATTTTCTAATGGTGATAAATCCTTTATTTCATTCCATCCAAGCTTTAACCATTCAAGATTTGTTAAACTTTTTAGAGTTGAAATATCATTTATACTATTATTTTCTATCTCTAATGTTGTTAGATTTGTCATGTATATCAAATTCCCAATGTCAGATATATTGTTATTACTTAAATCAAGACTAGTTAAATCTTTTAGACTTGTAAAACTGCTTGTATCAGAAATATTATCACTTTGTAAACATAATGTTTTTAGGTTAGGAAACTCATCTAAAAATGTAATTTTTGAATAATCATTATTGCAAATCCCTAATGATTCTAATTGAGTTAGTGATTTGATTATTGAAAAATCAGTTATTTTAGCTGTGTCATATAAATATAAACAAATAAAATCAGATCTATTTAAAAATGGTTTTAAAAAGTCCAATGAACTAATTGACGAGTGAATATATAACGATTGTAAATTTGTCAAATACTTAATTCCTGTAAAATCTTCAATTAGATATGTACGGATAAAATCAAT
>JAQQAK010000283.1 GCA_028527945.1 Spirochaetaceae bacterium | reverse complement strand
GCCCTCCAATATGAAGAATAACTACTTAAACCTGAAGATTCTTCATAAATTGATTGCATAGAATATAAACTTTTCTTACCAGAAAGCTTGCCCTGAGGATCTACTTTTTTAACAGGAACTACTCCATGTGTAAAAGTAACATGGTGATTATCCATACTTCCAAAATAAAAGTCCTTTGGGATGATTTCACTATCTGTAGGAAAATTACCAAATCTGACTCCATCTCCTAAAACAGGATCTACAGGAACCCAGCCAAATCCTTCAATATAAAATTCTGCCCAATAATGATTTGTACATTGTTTATTATTATAAACAAGTATACCGGAATTGGGTCTTGAAGGAATTCCAACAGCACGGCACATTGCTGTGAATATAACCGCATATGTGTATGAATCTCCTGTTCCTCTACCTAAGTTCTTTACAGAATCAGTCCCATTAGACTTTGCGGTATAACGCATATTATCTATAACATAATTATAAATTTTTTCTGCTTTCAAGAATGGATTTCGCTCTCTTCCGACAGCTTTTTTAGAAGCATCGATTATCCGCTCATCATCTGATGGAATAAGATCTTCTGCCATAGTATATTTCTTAAAAAGGTCTCGGTCTTCATTATACACAGTCAAGACTTTTTGAGGATTAATCTTGGTTTCAATAGAAAAACATTCCATCCACGATTTTATTAAAATATTATACTTTTCTTCACTCTTCAAATTACTGAAGTGATATCTCATAAGACCAAGATAATCATCCCATAACGGCTGTGGTTCTGCAACAGTTTCAACATTACGCTGTTCAGGAGATACTCTTACAGCAGGTACCCATAAATTAAGTCCATTTTTAGAATTACCAACAGCATTTGAAACTTCTACACCATACTCTACCTGAACACCCATTTTGCTATTAAAGATTTTTTTACCAGCAGAACTTTCGACTTCATAATATAAAGCATTGCTAACACCGCGGTCAGTCTTTATTTTAATATTACCAGAAGACGCTCCATCAGGGATATAAACTTTTATCAGTTGTTCATCCCAGCTCTCATAGTCATAATCAATTTCAGAACATTTTATCATTCCGTTTATTGAATTATCTGTAGTTACAGAATCTCCAAGAGCGTAAGTAGAGAAATAGACAGAGGAAGAGCCCCTATCATGGCTAAAATTTAGTCCCTTTATTGTAATAAGACTTCCAATTGCTCCACTTGAAGGTTCAACACTTTCGATATAAGGATATCCCGGCTTTTGAGGGCCTTTTAAGATAACAGGAATATGTTCTCTGTTAGAAAACAGAACGCCATTACTTTTACCTCTTCGAGTTGTAACTGTAACCATTCCGGAAGTTGCGTCATCTGGAATTAAAACTTCTATTGTTTTATCAGACCAGCTTTTATAAGATTTTGTTACAGGTCTTTCACCTGCAATCCTAACTTCAGCACCATTTCGAGTTTTTCCAAAATGAGTGCCGCTTATAATCAACAAATCACCTGGATAAGCAACCGCAGGTTCAATATTAGTAATTTCAGGGAATTTATAATAATTAAATGCATTTACAATAAAAAATCCGCCTACTACAATAAGTATAAGCAGAGGGAAAAAGGCCTTATTGCCAAATATTTTTTTGATCATTCATCCTTCGCTTGTTCTTCTTCGTCTTCTGCATTGAGAACTTGTATTTCCATCTCAATGTTATATAGATTACTATTTGAATCATAAGCCATACCAAGCGGAAAGAAAACTGCCTTCTCTCCAAGATTTACTGGCAGACTTTTAAGCGTAGTATAATATTTAACATCTTTGCTGTCAGTATTATCAGAAAGAAAAACTTCACCTTTTGCGACAAGAACTAACGAATTGTCAGGATTTAGATACGGGGTTATATCAGCAATTATGACAAGATCTTCACTCTTTAATTTAACCTTAACAGCTTTCCCGGATATAGTTACATCAGAACTATCCATATGCCATATCGTGTCATTTTCACTACCAAGTATTCTTGTAGTTAAATTTATTGATAATTTTTTACCTTCAATATATTTGAAATCTAAATCTGTTGTTTGTGAATAAATATAAAAATTAAGAGATAATAAAAGAGAAATAAAAAATAATCGCTTCACTCAAGTTCCTATTGACGCCGGTTGTAATCTGCCTCTCGTATCAGTTCTGGGCGTCCTTTCACATTCAAGCCGGAACCGGAGGGTATAGTTATCAGGATATCATAACCTGTATCTTCTGAAAGAATATATGCTGCAGCTTCATCAAGTTTTATAATCTGCACATTTATATCCTGAGGGATTTCTTCTATTGTGTTTTCTGATGAAACAATTTCCATTGCTTTACTATAACCTGTAATAAAAACAATACATAAGGCTATAATTAACACAGCAGCACTTGCTAAAACAGAAAACGATAATTCAATATGCCTTCTCCAAAATGCATTTTCCTGAGAAACAATCTGCTTTCTCTTAATAGCATCATAAACACGTGTTTTTATAATTTGTTCTTCTGAAATGTCTGCGGATAAAAGATATTTATTAAGTCTTTCAATTTTTCTATATTGTTCATTGCAATCTGAGCAAGAATCTATATGTTCACTTATCTTATTTGACCATTGCGCATCCGTTTCTTCATCAAAAAAAGCCGAAATCAATTCCTTATCTGGACACATTTAAAAATCCTCCCCGGACAAGATTTCTTCTAGGGCTGCTCTTGCTCTAAATATCCTCACTTTAACATTTCCTTCTGTAATTCGTAACATTGATGCAATTTCTTTATAGCTAAGCTGACCGTACTCTTTAAGAATCAAAACAGTCCGTAACTTCAATGGAATCTTCATTAGGGCTGTTTGAACTATTTTGATATCTTCCTTCTTTATAAGTTCTCTTTCGCCTTCATTTTGATTTTGCGGAAGAGGCATTTCCTTAATTTTATCAACAGCCCTACTTTCTCTGCCCTTTCTTTTTATATAATTAAAACAAAGGTTTTTGACTACTCTTATAAGCCAATATCGTGACTGTTCTATAGTAGGGATTTTAATAGGCCGGCTTAGATATTTTATAAATGCTTCCTGACATAATTCCTCACTTACATCAATATTGCCTGTAATATGATAAGCCACCTTAATGAGGACTGAGAATACTTCTTCATAAACCTGGTCGAAGGATTCCACACCCCTCTCATCTTCTAACATTTAAACAACAAAACCCTTAGTTAGTTACAACAATAGTAAAAATTTTTTAAGCAAATTACAAATTTTACTTATTTTTCTTATATTCAGCGCCTTTTGCTGTATCTTTAATTTCTATCCCAAGCTCAAGAAGCTTATCTCTAAGCTCATCAGCCTTTGTCCAATCCTTTTCAGCTCTGGCATTTTCTCGTTCTTTTACAATGCAAAGCTCTTCTTCTGTCAACTCTACGCTATCTGCTTCAAGAGAGTCAAGCTGTAATCCAAAAACCTTGTCCATCTCATAAAGGACTGAAAGTTTATCTGCTTCTGAAACTTCATTTGTCTTAAGTAACTGCCACATACAAGCAAGTGCCTTCGGGGTGTTTAAATCATTACAAACACTTTCTTTGAAGTTTTTAAATATTTCACCTGCGGCTGAATCGATATTTTCAATTGCCGTTGCATCTACAGAAGTTTTTAATTTAATAACTCTTTCATTCAAGTTATTTCTTGCATTTTTAGCAGCATCAAGTGATTCAAAGTTAAACACAAGCTGAGATCTATAATGTCCACCAAGGCAAAAATACCTGTAATCCAAAGGTTCATATCCCTTATCGACCAAAGTTTGCAACGTTATAAAATTTCCTGCAGATTTAGCCATCTTTTGCTTTTCCATTAATAAAAACTCACCATGTATCCAGTAATTAACCCATTTTTTACCTGTAGCGGCCTCTGATTGGGCAATTTCATTTGTATGGTGTATTGGAATATGATCAATACCACCGCAATGAATATCAAACTGTTCACCAAGATATTTCATACTCATAGCTGAACATTCAATATGCCAGCCAGGATAACCTTTTCCCCAAGGAGAATCCCACTGCATAAGATGATTCTCAAACTTTGAATTAGTAAACCATAGAACAAAATCAGCTGGATTTTTTTTATTCCCATCAACGGCAATACGAGCACCAGCCCGAAGTTTCTGTCTGTCTAAAAGAGCCAGATCTCCGTATTTTTCAAACTTAGCTGTATCAAAATATACGTTACCACCTGCACTATATGTAAATCCATTTGCCTCAATTCGCTTTATGAGACCAATCATATTTCCTATATGTTTGGTTGCGACACAAGCCGTATTTGGTCGTTTTATATTCAACCTGTCAATATCATTAAAAAAAGCTTTTGTATAAAATTGGGAAATCTCTTCAGGAGTTTTACCTGTTTCTCTGGCACTTTTCTCAAGCTTATCTTCCCCGTCATCAGCGTCACCTGTCAGATGCCCTACATCTGTAATATTCATTACATGATTAACATTAAAATTATTAAACTCCAGGGCACGTCTTAAAAGATCTTCAAATACATATGTTCTGAGATTTCCAATATGCGCATAGTTATATACAGTAGGCCCACAACAATACATCCCTACTTCAGATTTGTTTATTGGTGTAAAATCCTGCATTTCTCTTCCGAGTGTGTTATATAAACGTACATTCATAAAAATCTCCTATAAAAACTTTGCGTTAGAGGCTCGCTATGGAAGGCGAGAATCTTAGTTGCATAGCAACCAAAAGATGATAAAAAAGTCATGGACGACTTTTTTATCATTCCTCCTAAGGATAAACAACTCTTAAATTTAATAATTCTAAAATAATCTTTTTATCAGCAGAATCATTAAATACAAAGCAGTTGTTAAACAAATCCTTTTAAGACTCTATCGACCTATTCCAAATATTCCGGTAAGATCTATCCTGTGGACAATTTACGTAATAAACTTAAAAAAATCAACATTGATGGACATTTAACTTTTGATGAGCCAATGTCAAAACATACAACTTTTCAAACTGGCGGTAATGCTGATATATTTTTTTCTCCAGCAAATACTACAGAATTAAAACTGGTTTTAGATATTGCTAAAAAAAATGAAGCAGAAATTTATATAACAGGAGGAGGAGCCAACCTTCTGGTTTCAGATAAAGGCCTAAAAGGAATAGTCATAAACACTAATCTTTTAGATTCAATCTCAATACAAAAAGATGGATTATTAAAATGCGGAGCTGGTGTTACAGTCGACAATGCCGCTGAAGCCGCTTTAAATGTAAGCATATCCGGTCTTGATTCATTTTTTGGAATGCCTGGAACTATTGGAGGCGCACTCTGGATGAACGCCAGATGTTATGATAAGTCAATCTCTGATATTATTATTTCTGCAAATTATTTAGATCAAGATTTACAAATACATTCAATACCAAAGTCTGAAATGTGCTTTGATTATAAAAAATCTGTTTTTCAATCACAAAAATGGATTATTCTTGATGCTATTTTTGAACTTGAAAAAGATGATAAAGATCTCATAAGAGCTAAGATGATAAAAAATAAAGAAGATAGAAAATCAAAAGGACATTATAGCGCACCTTGTGCCGGCTCTATCTTTAAAAATAACAGAGCATTTGGCAAGCCAAGCGGTGTTATTATTGATTCATTAAATCTTCGCGGAACAAAAATAGGTGGAGCCGCAGTTTCAGATTATCACGCTAATATTATTATAAATAGCGGGAATGCTAAATCTTCAGAAATTAAAGAGCTTATAACCTTAATTCAAGATAAAGTGAAAAAAGCATACGATTTCATCCTTGAACCTGAAGTACAATTTATTGGAGACTTTTAAACAACAGTCTTTTCATAAATCCACTTTTAAGGTTATTCTAAAACAAAGATTATATAAAATAAGCAGGAGGCGTTTATGGAACTTAAAGACAAGCTAAATATTGAAGGAACTCCTCCTGAAGAACTTAAAACAATTTTATCAGAAATACCTCTTGCTGACATAATAGAAGAATGGGACACCTTTACCCCTGAAGATGAATTACGAATAATGATCAATTTACCCCTTGATGATAAAGTAGATCTTCTTAATTCATTATCTATTACTGAACAGGAAAAATTAATTGAATCTTTATCTGAGCAAAGTTTTAATCAAATACTTTCAGAAATGGATCCTGATGACCTCACAGACTTTATTCAATCGATCTCTCCTGAAGTCAGAAAAGGAGTTTGGGACAGCTTAAGCGACGAAGCAAAAAAAGAAACTTTATTCCTTTTAAGATTTGATGAAGATGACGCTGCCGGTCTTATGACACCAAGATACCTCGCTGTAAGAGCCGGTATTACTGTCGCGCAAGCTTTAAGTTTTGTACGAAAGGGTGCGTCTGAGGTAGAAACAGTTTACTATATTTATATTTTAGATGATTTTCAACGTCTTCTGGGAGTTGTTTCTTTAAGACAACTTCTTACCGCAGAAGATAATTCACTTATAAATGACATAATGGAAACCAATTATGTATCAGTACATGAAGAAACAGACCAGGAAGAAACTGCTAAAACTCTTGAAACCTACGATCTTATTGCTATACCAGTTCTTGATGATCGTAATAAACTTCTTGGTATTGTAACTTTTGATGATATTATTGATGTTATTAGGGAAGAGCATACTGAAGATACCTATAAAATGGGTGGTATGACTGGTAATGTTGACAGATATCTGGACAGCTCGATTTGGGGACTTGTAAAAAAACGTGTTCCTTGGCTTGTTATTCTTCTTCTTTTAGGTACATTCTCTACAAACATAGTGGGACATTATACTCCTCTCATGGCAACAGCAGCTTTTCTCTTTGTTTTCATGCCTGTTATAACCCAAACTGGAGGTAACTCAGGAAGTCAAGCTTCTACACTTATGATCCGCGGTCTTGCAACAGGAGAGATTCATACAAGAGATATTTTTAAAATTCTTTTAAAAGAAATAGCAGTAGGGCTCTTAATGGGAGTTATAACAGGCGCAGTAATAATAGCAAGAAGCTACTTCCTTCCACCTGGAGTTGGATTCACTCAGGCGCTAACCATCGGTGCAGCGCTAGCATTTGTAGTTTTGTTTTCAACTCTTGTTGGAACTCTTGCGCCACTTTTAATAAACGCTATTGGCTTTGATCCAACTGTTATGTCTGCACCATTGATGTCAACAGTAATTGATGTAGCTGGATTAACGATTTATTTTGAAATAGCTAAATTCCTTCTTAACATTCATTAAACGCCTTTTTGTAAATTTAGTTCTATCTCAATTTAAAAAGCCGGAGAATCATTAAGTTCTCCGGCCAGTAAAATTCTAATCTATAACAAGCTCATATGTATCAAGAGCTATTTGTAGCTCTTCGTTTGTTGGCATAATTACAATGGTAACAGGAGAATAATCTCTGGAGACAATGCCTGGCTTTGCTCCATTAAGCTTATTCTTTTCATAATCCATAACAATTCCAATGTTTTCAAGCTGATGACATATCATCTCACGCATTGTAGAATCGTTTTCACCTATTCCACCAGTAAAAATTATTGCATCAACCTTAACCATATTGGCAGCATATGCGCCAATGTACTGTCTTATACGATGAGCAAAAACATCGAGAGCTTCTTTTGCCTCCTGATTCCCTTCAGAAGCAGCCTTATGAAGATCTCTCATATCATTTGACACACCAGAGAGGCCAAGAAGACCTCCATCCTTATTTAAAAATGTATTAATTTCTTCTTTTGTATAACCTTTTTCCAGCAAGAACAGAATAATTGCAGGGTCAAGATCT
This sequence comes from Spirochaetaceae bacterium, assembly GCA_028527945.1. GTDB lineage: Bacteria > Spirochaetota > Spirochaetia > UBA9216 > UBA9216 > Thalassospirochaeta. Next base: position 991 of record JAQQAK010000283.1, on the reverse strand, counting down.
CCACTTCTGGTTCCCATCACAAGACCTTCAAGAGGAGTAAATCCCATTGAAGTTTCTACAGACTTTCCCTGCTTTATAGCAGTAATAGAAGCGCCGCTTCCAAGATGACATGATATTACATTTGTATTCTCTACTGAACGTTTCATAAGAGATACAGCTTCATTGGAAACATAACGATGGCTTGTTCCATGAAAACCATACCGTCTTATTTTATGTTTTGTATACAATTCACGAGGCAACCCATAAAGATAAGAAGATGGCGCAAGTGTCTGATGAAAAGCTGTATCAAAAACTGCAACTTGGGGAACATTTGGCAACAGTTTCATTACAGATCTTATTCCGATAAGGTTAGCAGGGTTATGAAGCGGAGCTAATTCGACATTCCGCTCTATAGCACTGATAACATCGTCATTTATAATTACAGATTGAGAGTAATCTTCGCCACCATGTACAACACGATGTCCAACTCCTGTTATTTCTGATATATCAGAAATAATTCCTTTTTCTGAATTTGTTAGCACAGATGTAACAAGTTCCATTGCTGCGTTATGATCTTCAAGAGGCTTTTTAATCTCTATAACACCTCTTTCGGATTTTTGAGTAATAATCCCCGAATCAGTGCCGATCCGTTCTACCAGACCTTTTCCAAGACTATTTCTTTCAGGCATTTCGTAGACTTCATACTTCAACGACGATGAGCCGCAATTAATAACGAGTAGTTTTTTCATATATACGCTCCTGATTTATGACGTAATTAGTTATTCGATACTGGATTTTACCCCCATTAAGAGTCTTTTACAACGCTTTTCAAACTTTTTTTCATTCTTTGGTTTTATGTCCAACTGAGAAATTATAACCTATTTTGAATTCTATTATCTCTAATGGGCTAAAAACTGCAGTTAAAAATATTTTATAGTTTTTTTTATATAATTCTAAGCCTGTCTTAAAAGACATTTCATCTTCTGTATTGTCTATGTAATAAAAATAACTT
>JAQQAK010000282.1 GCA_028527945.1 Spirochaetaceae bacterium | reverse complement strand
ATAAAATATTTTTCCATATCTTTTGTTTCTGTATATCTGGTTTATTTTTTATCTTTGGTTATTCAAAGTTTTTATCAGGATAGTGTTATAATTGATTTAATAAATGGCATTTCTCAAATAATAATTTTCTTTTCATTTTTTGCCGCATCACTATATTCATTTGTAAAAATATTAAATCTATGGCAAAAACCATTTTGTTTTCAAAAGGTTTTTATTCTTGTCATAGGTTTTATTATCATTGTCGCTGTTTTTGGTATTGATGTTCTTTACGGCCTCTGGTCTAAATTACATTTTCATAGGGTTCTAAGCCTTTTTTATATTCTTCCTGCTTACACTATTATAGTCTCTACTTTATTAACAGTGTTTATATTAAGAAAAAATAGAAGTACAGAAGAGTCAAAACGTCTTAGCATCTCTTCTGAATTTTGTTTACAATACGGGATAACTGATAGAGAAAAGGATGTTATTAGTCTTCTTTTGAAAGGTAAAAGCTATCAGAATGTTGCTGATGAGCTTTTTATTTCGATTGCAACTGTGCAAAGCCATGTCAGAAACATTTATCGGAAGACAGATGTGAATAACAAAATGGAACTTCTTAATTTGGTTAAATCTACTTGATTTGAAACCTTTAAACTTTTTGAATTGCAAGAAAGGGAAAGCCCCCGCCTAATCTGGTTTTAGGCCACAGGCGGAGAAGTTTGTTTAAATTGTTCCTGATTTTTTTCTTGTATAAATGTCGTACCAGACAGCCAGTAAAAGAACGAGTGCTTTTACAACATACTGCCAGTTTGCCCCAATATTTTGCAAAGACATACCATTTTTTATTATTCCAAGAATAAGGCCTCCCATTATTGCTCCAATTATAGTTCCAATTCCCCCAGAGGCGGATGCTCCGCCTATAAAAGTAGATGCTATTGCTTCAAGTTCAAACAGGTTTCCTGCATCAGGAAGGGCAGAATTCATATACGCTGTAAAAATTATACCGGCAAGTCCGCAGAACGCGCCCATGATGATATGAACAAGAAATTCTACATTCTCTGAGTTAATACCTGATAATTTTGCAGATTTAGCGTTTCCTCCTACTGCGTAAATATAGCGACCAAATACTGTGTTTTTTGTGATGAATGTATATATCGCGACTGCAAGAAGAAGAATGATAAATACAATGGGAATGCCTCTATATCTTGCAAATTGAATGCTTAATAGCATAATAATAGCAGAAAGGACAAACATCTTTAAAATAAAAAATCCTACAGGAAGCATGTGAAAGCCGTATTTCTTTTTTTTGTTTCGGCCTCTAAAACCTATGTAAATAATAAGAAGAACTGCTATTACACCTACAATTAGAGGAAGAAGATGAAAATCTTTTTCTACAGTTTTAGCTCCTTTTTGAACCATATGTGTTATTCGCAAGAACTCCGGCGAAACACAGCCTATCGCAACTTGTTTGAAAGTATCATCATGTGGAGTTATTGGAGTAACGTTTGTGAGTATATAGGTTAATCCACGAAAAAGATTCATTCCGGCAAGTGTTACTATGAATGCGGGAATTCTTACATATGCTATCCAATACCCCTGAAAAGCACCTATAATCATTCCTACAATAATTGTTAGAAGGATTGTAGCAAAAAGACCAATTCCGGCATTGTAAAGGATTGCTCCAATCGCGCCAGCAAAGGCTGTTACAGAACCTACAGAAAGATCTATATTGCCAATTACAATAACCATTACCATTCCAACTGCCAGAATAAGAATGTAGCTGTTCTGAATGAAGAGGTTTGTTATGTTTCGTGGACTTAAGTTTACTCCATGTGTAGGAATAGCAAAACCAAAGAGAATTACACCCAGCATTATGTAGATGGAGTAGTTTCTCATGTTTGATTTCACCACATCTTTAAAAGTAGATGTTTTTTTCTCTTTGAGCTGGTTTACTTCACTCATATATTTTCTCCTTTCTGCAGCGCAATGGTCATTATTTTTTCTTGTGTTGCCTCGGCCGCTGACAACTCTCCTTTTATGATACCTTCGTTCATAACGTATATTCTGTCAGCCATACCTATTGCCTCTGGCATTTCTGAAGAAATCATGATTACACTTTTACCATTTTTAACAAGATCGTTAAGAATGCAGTAAATTTCATATTTTGCACCAACATCAATACCTCTGGTTGGTTCATCGACTATGAAGATTTCCGGATCGGCCAAAAGACACCGGCTTAAAACTACCTTTTGCTGGTTTCCTCCACTGAGGTTGTTGATTATTTGCTCTATAGATGGGGTTCTAATGTTAAGCGCTTTTTTATATTTTAAGGCTTCCATGTATTCTTTGTGATTGTTTATAACTCCAAATCTGGATAATAGTTTCAGGCTGGAATTGCTTATATTATCTTTGACTGTTTGAATTAAAATTAATCCAAGCTCTTTCCTGTCTTCAGAAACATAGCCCAAACCCCTTTCAATAGCATCTTTGGGAGTATGAAAATGAACTTCGTCTCCATTTAGTTTTAGTTTCCCTTTGCAGTGAGAGCCATAAGCCTTTCCAAAAAGGCTCATCATTAACTCAGTTCTGCCTGCTCCCATCGGGCCGCAAAAAGCAAGAATTTCGCCTTTCTTCACATAGAAAGAAGCGTTTTCAACTACGGCATAATCCGGGTATTCAGGGTGATAAACATACCAGTTTTCTACTTCCATAACGATTTTATCTTCAACTTTATGGTTTTTTTCAGGATAACGGTGGGTCATATCTCGCCCGACCATTCCCTGAATTATTATGTCTTCTGTTACGTTTTCTTTTTTTGTATTATAAGAAACTATTGTTTTACCATCGCGAAGAACTGTTATTGAGTCTGCTATTTCCATGATTTCATTTAGTTTATGTGAAATCATTATGCAGGTTATTCCTTCTTCTTTTAGCTCTAGTATAAGCTTGAGAAGCTGTTCACTTTCTACGTCATTGAGAGAAGAAGTCGGTTCATCCAAAATAAGCAGTTCAACATCTTTGGAAAGGGCTCTTGCTATTTCTACCAGTTGTTGTTTGCCCACTCCCATTTTGCTAACTATAGTTTCGGGATTTTCATTAAGGCCTACTTTTTCAAGAAATTTTCTTGATTCTATAATCAGGTTGTTCCAGTTGATAATTCCAAGTTTTGTTTTTATATGACCTAAAAAAATATTTTCATAAATACTCAAATAAGGACTGAGTGCTAATTCCTGATGAATTATTGCGACTCTGTCAGTTTCGCTATCTTTAACTGTTTTATAATTAGTTTCTTTTCCTTTTAAAAGAATTTTGCCTTCGTAACTGTCATGGGGAAGGACTCCGCTTACAACCTTCATCAGCGTCGATTTTCCCGCGCCGTTTTCCCCGCAAAGGCAATGGATTTCGCCCCTTTTCACTTTAAAATTGACATTATCCAGGGCTGTCACCCCGGGGAAGGTTTTTGTCAAATTATCTACCTCAAGGATATAATCGCTCACACACATTCCTCCGTGACTGATGCTTTTAAAAAGCGGTGACCTGAGCCACCGCTTTTTGTACACCAAATAAATTCCTTAATTAAAACTGACAAAAATTATTCTATTTCTTCAGCCTTGTAGTAACCGCTGTCTATAACTATTTCTTTGTAGTTATCTTTTGTTACAAGAATTGGTGTGAGGAGGTAGGTGTCTACCATCTTTTTATTTGTGTCAAACATTGTTTTAACTGTTCCTGGAATATTGGGATCTATGCCTTTTATTATTGAATCTGCAAGCTGAATAGCTGCTTTTGCAAGAAGCCGTGAGTCTTTGAAAACAGTCATGTGTTGTTTTCCATCTCTGATATACTGAATTGAAGGAATTTCTCCATCCTGCCCAGTTACAATTGGAAGTTTGTCGACTGTATCGTATTTGGCATCGTTAAGACATGCTTCAATACAGGCTCTTGCTACAGGATCGTTTGGCGCAAGAATAGCATCAAGAACTACATCTCTTGCGTCATTTGAAAGGAGGTTTTCCATTCTGGCTTTTGCAACTTCTGCTCTCCAGCCTTCTGTAGCAATTCTATTAAAGTTTTCTTTGTCAGCTGATGTCATCGGGTATGGGCCAACAACATTTAAGGTTCCTTTCTCAATGTAAGGATTAAGAACCTTCATAGCGCCGTCATAAAAGAAATATGCGTTGTTATCTGTAGGAGAACCTGCAAACAGGGTTATATTTTTAGGCTCGGTAGCGTTTTTAAGGTCTAATGCGTCTTCAATAGAAGTTGCCTGGAGTTCACCAACCTTTTCAAGGTTGAATGTAATGTAATAGTTGAAGTCTGCTGAATCCATAAGTAGTCTGTCGTAAGAAATAATTTCTATTCCTTCTTCGGCAGCTTCAGAAAGAACAGCGTTAACACCTGTATTTACACTTGCGACAATAAGAAGATCAATTCCCTTTGTTATAAAGTCAGAAATTTGCTGATTTTGTTTTGTCTGATCTCCGTCAGCAAAAGCTACTTCAGCCTTATATCCCATTGCTTCAGCATTTTCTTTAAGTGCTGCGCCGTCTGTAATCCATCTAAGTACATGGGTTTCTGGCATTGCTAAACCAATAAAGAATGGCTCCTGCTCCATTTCTTGTACCATGCTTTCTTCTTCTGCTGGTGCTTCCTGCTGTCCTCCCGCAAACACCATTGTCATTCCTAATAGAAGGACAAGTGTTAGTGCCAACATCTTCTTCATAAAATTACTCCTTTTAAAAATCCGGCAGTAGCCGCTTTGTTGGGATGGCGAGGTTTTGAGTTGTTTTTGTAACTCAAAATGAGAAAAGTTTATTAGATTAACTTTTTCATTCCTCTATATTATTTCTTTAATAAATAATTTTATTCCTGGAATGAAGACATCGGCTATAGGAAACATTTGCTAAGTTAAGGCCTAATTTTATTTTGAAGGGGGAATAAGTTTTATTGATTAGTATTATTTTGCTGACAATTTTGTCCTGTTATATTTATATAAACATCTTCTTTTGAATGAAAGCCGTCAGCGATAATGATCTCATCCATTTGTTCTTTAGATACAGGTATGGGCTGTTCTACATAGAATGGGATTTTTTTTCCTGAATTATTGTCCATATATTTTTCCGGGACAGGGATTTCTTTGTTTACCATTTGAACAGCTATTTCAGCTGCACGTTCTGCTAATTTTGAAATTGGTTTATAAACTGTCATAACCTGAGAGCCTTCTACAATCCTTTGGCAGGCCAGAAGATCTGCGTCTTGTCCTACTATTGCGACCTCTCCAACCATTCGTTTTTCAGATAGAATTCTGATTGCGGCGCTGGCAATTAAATCATTAGGGCATGAAATAGCCGCAATGTCAGTTGTTTCGTTAAATATTGCTCCTATTTTTTCCAAGGCCTCATCAAAGGACCATCCTTCAAGCCATATTTCATTAACAATTTTTATATTGTTTTTTTGTGCTTCCGGATCGAGGATTTCATGAACACCTTTATTTACTTCAAAACTATTATTGTCTCTTATCGAGCCATTTACAATCAGATAGTTTCCTTTTGGGGCAGCTGAAAGAAGGCTTTTTGCAAGCAGCCGCCCAACTTCTCTGTTATCAAATGAAACATAGCCGGTTATTTGAACTCCCATAATTGGCCTGTCATAAGACAGGACGGGAATTCCCTTATCCAGTATTTTTCTGATAACTCCACCTAACATCTCCATATCGTCTGGTATCACAACCAGAATATCTATATCTTGAGTAAGCATATATTGAATTTGAGGAATCTGCCCCTCAGCGTCTCCGGCAGATTTTGCGAAAACAACTTCAGCGCCTAGCTCTTTGGCTCTATTCATGAAAACTTTTATATCCTTGTTCCATCTTTCAAGCTGAAATGTTTGAGATGCCGCGGAGAATCCTATTCGAATGGTATGATCTTCTTTTTCTTTTTTTGCTGAACAGGATAGAAGTAAGATAATAGAAAAACAAATAAAAAGTCCTTTTTTGATCATTGTTGATGCCTTTTTAGAAATTCTTTCCTTTCTAAATTTGATGGGCTGAACCCCATATTTTTACGAAAGACTCTACTGAAATAATTGGGATCGTGATAACCAACAGTCCAGGAAATTTCTTTTATTGATAATTCTCCTTCTTGTAGTAATTCAATCGCCTTGTTTAGTCTAAGCTGGTTTAAATAATCTATAAAGTTGATATCCATTTGATTGGAAAATAAATGGCTAAGATAGCTGGCTGAAACCTTACACTCTTCTGCCACAGATGAAAGTTGGAGTTGTTTATTATAATTGTCTTCAAGATAGTTGATGGCCTTAATCAAAGGTTGCGGATAGGCTGAGCAATGATTGTTTTCAAGTATAGGAAAGACTTCAAGCATTTTATTGTCTATCCATTCTCTCCATTCATCAAAAGTTTTAAGTTTTATTATTTCTTTTATATAATCTGATTTTATTATTGTTTCATTGTTGAATTTTTCCATTTCAGCAAATAGAAGGGTAAAAAAAGAAATCATTTTTCCTTTTGCAATATCAAATTCATTGGAATTAAAAAGATTTGTGGAAAAGTCGTTAAAGGTCTTTTTTGCAATTTCTGAATT
>JAQQAK010000281.1 GCA_028527945.1 Spirochaetaceae bacterium | reverse complement strand
TCTTTCTTTGGCACAAGGATACTCATATTGAGGAAATATTCCCTGTTTTGTTGGTATGTCACTTGCGTTATATCTGATTACATAACTGATTAGAAGAGCATTTGCTATTCCATGAGGGATGTGAAAAGCCGCGCCTAGTTTATGTGCCATTGAGTGACATATTCCAAGAAAAGCGTTTGCAAAGGCCATGCCTGCCATACAGCTTGCGTTATGAACCTTTTCTCGAGCTATAGGAGAATCTTTTCCTTTTTCATATGCTTCAGGAAGGAACTCAAAAAGTATTTTCAAAGACTCTAAAGCTATTCCATTTGTATAATCACTGCTCATTACAGAGGCAATAGCTTCAATGCTGTGAGTTACAGCGTCTATACCAGATGCTGCTGTTAATCCTTTAGGCATTGTTGCCGCAAGAGAGGCATCAATTATTGCCATCGTTGGAGTTAAGGCGTAATCTGCGATTGGGTTTTTATGACCTGTTTTATCGTCAGTAATAACACTAAACGGTGTTACCTCAGAACCAGTACCAGAAGTTGTTGGAATAGCTACAAAGTCTGCTTTCTCTCCCATTTTAGGGAACTCATAAATACGTTTTCTTATGTCCATAAATCGCATAGCCATATTTTCAAACTTTGCTTCTGGATGTTCATACAGCAACCACATGATTTTTGCCGCATCCATAGGGCTACCGCCCCCAAGGCCAATTATTACATCAGGTTTAAAGGCGTTTAATGATTCGAGACCAGCTTCTATTTTTGAAAGAGTAGGATCGGGTTTTACCTGATGGAATATTTGACATTCAATTCCTAAAGGTTTTAGGACGTTTGTAAGTCTGTCAGTACATTTTGAATCAAATAAGAAGGAGTCTGTAACTATAAAAGCCCTTGTCTTTCCTTTTAATTCCTGAAGTGCTACAGGTAAACATCCTGTTTTATGGAATACCTTTTGCGGTATTTGCAGCCAAAGCATATTTTCTCTCCTCTGTGCAACTGTTTTATAGTTTAGAAGATGCTTAACTCCAACATTTTCGCTCACAGAATTACCTCCCCAGCTGCCACATCCAAGTGTTAAAGATGGTGTTAATTTGAAATTATAAATATCGCCAATTGCCCCTTGTGATGAAGGCATATTGATTAAAACTCGTCCTGTTTTTACTGTTTTTCCAAAATCTACTATTTTGTCCTGTTCAGCAGGATTACAGTATAAAACCGATGTATGACCTAAACCTGCAAGCTCAACAAGGCTTGCGGCTTTGTGTTTTCCATCTTCAAAGCTGTCACATTTGAACATACCAAGTACAGGGCTGAGTTTTTCAAGAGCAAAAGGTTCTGAATGCTCAATTTTATTCACTTCGCCAACCAACACCTTTGTTTGAGGAGGGACTTTAAAACCTGCAAGTTTTGCGATAACAGAAGCTGGTTGTCCCACTATCGCAGGATTTACAGCTCCACGTTCTTTATCAATTATAATTTTCCTGATTTTTTTTGCTTCTTCATCTGGAAGAATATAAGCCCCGCGAAGTTTTAACTCTTTTTTCACATCATTGTATATTTTTTTATTAACGACAATAGATTGTTCAGATGCACAAATTACTCCATTGTCAAAGGTTTTACTCATTAATATAGAACTTACAGCCATTTTTATGTCCGCATTTTCATCAATAAGTGCAGGGGTGTTTCCTGCTCCAACACCAAGGGCTGGTTTCCCTGATGAGTAGGCTGATTTTACCATCCCTGGGCCTCCGGTTGCCAGTATTAAGTCAATTTCAGGGTGATGCATTAATTCAGCAGTCAATTCAATTGATGGTGTATCTATCCATCCTATAATGTCTTTCGGCGCTCCAGCTGAAACTGCTGCATCAAGAATAATTTTTACAGCCTCTACTGTACATTGTGCTGCTCTTGGATGTGGACTAAATATAATTCCATTTCTGGTTTTTAATGTAATTAAAGCCTTATAAATTGCAGTTGATGTGGGATTTGTTGTTGGTACAATTCCACAAATTACTCCTATTGGTTCTGCTATTTTTTTAATACCAAAAGCTTCATCTTCTTCAATTATTCCACAGGTCTGTGTGTTTTTATAAGTATTATAAATGTATTCTGACGCAAAATGATTTTTTATAACTTTGTCTTCAACTATGCCTATGCCTGTTTCTTTTACAGCCATCTTTGCAAGCGGTATTCGCTTCTGATTTACAGCAGTTGCTGCTTTGTAGAATATTTCATCAACTTGTTCTTGAGAATATTTTGCGTAAATAGCTTGTGCCGCGCACACTTTCTTTACTAATTTGTCAAGATCTTGTTTAGTCATGAAACCCTCTCTTATATATAGAATAATAGTATATCGATAAGTAAATATCTAAAAAAGATTAGAGAAACTTTAAAAAAAGGTCAAGTTCTTTTTGAATTAAAAAGATAAATAAATATTTATATATATTGAGATGGTTTAACACTCTATCAAAATTGCTTTGGTTTGCTGCGAAATTATCTATGTATAAAAATTAATTTTACTATTTAAAAAAGCAGAAAATATTTAAAATTATAATATTTAATAAGCTTGAAAAGAGTTATATTCTTGATATAGAGAAAGAATTATGGCAAATATTAAAGACATTAAAGAAGATATAGAGAGCTCTGGACAATTTACTTTTTCCAGATCAGGTGGTCCTGGAGGGCAGAATGTAAACAAGGTTAATACAAGTGTTCTTCTTGTAGTATGTGTAAGTGATTTAAAATCTTTAACATTGCATGAGCAAAGTCTTGTTTATCAGAAATTATCAGGTAGAATTAATTCTAAGGAACAGATTTATATAAAATCAAATGAGCATAGAAATCAACTCAAAAATAGAGAAGCTGCTGTAGAAAGAATGGCTTTGTTAATATATGAAAGTGTAAAAAAAGTTCCCACAAGACATTCAACAAAACCAACCAGGGCTTCTGTTGAAAGACGTATAAATAATAAGAAGAGAAAAAGCTATATAAAAGCCTCTCGCGGAAAAAATTTTACCAAAGACTTTTAAATTAATTATGCTTTAAAAGGGAAATTATGTTATATTATTTTATAAGAGTGAGTGGTTACTCACTATCGCTTGAGCGTTTTTAAGATTTTCATGGAGAATTGTTTATGACTTCAGACAAAGTGCAGATACCAAAAATCGAGTATGCAAAAAGTAAAAATAATGGCCTCAAAAAGTTTTATTGCTCTATTATTATGAGTACTCTTGGGTGGTTTATCCCAAAGATTGCTTGCAGAAGATCTGGGGTTATTGACGAGCTAAAATATTTTCCAGATAAATCATTTTTCACTTTTGGAGTTCTTTCGAATGGTCCTTCTGTAACTTTTCAAAAAGTTGGCGATAAGGTTAAAAAAATAAAAAAAGCGGATAGTAGTCAAACAATACTTTCAGTATATCTAAAAAGTATTGAGGCTGCATGGCTTATGTTTACCTTTCAGGAATCTACATGTCAAAGTGAGGCTAATGGTAGGCTCGCTATTAGTGGAGAGCTTCCATATGCGTGCGCTTTTATTAGATTTATGAATAAAGTAGAAATTCTTCTTCTTCCGAAGTTTATTGCAAAGAAGGCTGTCAAAAATTGGGTGAGAGTAAAATGAATAGTATAAAAATAAATCCGGCAGGAACTATAATGTGCGGACGTGGTATGTTGAACCAACTTGGCTATGAGATGTCTCTTATGGGAGTAACAAATCCATGTGTCGTTTATGAAGATAAATATTATAAAAAGGCTAAGAAGGCCTCATCATTCATTCATTTTGAAGATGAACAATTACCTTTAAGCAAGGCAGCTTTAAATGATTCTGACTGCCTAATTTTAGCGGGTAGTAAAAAGATGAAAGCCAATTTTTCTGATGAAAAACGTTTTACTATCTGGATTCTGCTCTCAGAAGAGGAGCTGGACGATTTTAATAATACCGGAACTAATATAATTGTAATTGACTCTATGTTTATAAAAAAATCGGCCAGGCTTAAAAATTTTATAGAAAATTTTGCTTTATCTGTCAGCGATGGTCTTGTTAAAGTTCCAAAAAAATTGAGTATTCCTGATTCATTTATTTTTGCATGCAGGACTAGCGTTATTGCCGGGGATGATACTTTAAAACAACTTCCTGACGTTATAAAGGCTCTTAGTAAAGATTTAAGGCGTCCAATGGTGTTATCTAAAGGAATTGTTGCCAGAACCCTTGTAGGGCCTGTTGTTGATTCTCTGGAAGGACTGAATTGTACTGTTTTTGATAAAATACCACCAGATTCAAACAGTACTGTTGTTAACGAAATAAGCCGGCTGTTTAAACAAAATGGGTGCGATTTAATTGTTGCTATTGGCGGAGGCTCTGTTCTTGATACTGCAAAGGGAGTTCTTCTTGCACTTGCCAATGAAGATGATGATCTTTTGAGTATGGCGGGTTCCAATGTTCTGGAAGCTTTTTCAACACCCTTTATTGCTGTTCCAACAACCTCAGGAACTGGCTCAGAAGTTACCAATGTAGCTGTAATTACAGACGATGAGCGGCAGCGTAAATGTTTATATTTGTCAAATAATTTGCAGGCAGATTATGCTATTTTGGACAGTAAATTGACTGCTTCATTGCCTTCTCATATAACTGCTATGACTGCTATGGATGCACTATCTCATTCAATAGAAGCTTTTACATGTCTTGGTAAGAATCCTGTCAGTGATATGTTTGCTTTAAAAGCAATAGAGCTTATACGTGACAATTTAATTTCTTCTGTTAATGAGCCTGAGAATCTTCAATTGCGTTATAATCTTGCAATCGCATCAATGTTTGCAGGACAAGCATTTTCAAATTCAATGGTTGGAATGGTTCATACAATAGGGCACTCTGTCGGTGCTGTCTGCCATGCTGCTCATGGTTGTTGTATGGCGGTTCTGCTGCCTCCGGCTCTTGAATATAATTATAGAAAAATATCTAAAGAGTTAGAGCAGCTCTTGCCATATATAGCAGGAGAAGATGTTGCCGCCAAAACTCTGCCTGAAAAACGTGCGCATGAAACTATTGAATATATAAGGACTATGAATAAAAAACTTCAGGAGCTTACAAATGGACGCCACCCTACAAATCTTTCCGAGATTAAGGATAGAGAAGGTGAGTCTTTGGTTAAGAAATCAGACTTTATAACAATAGCTGAAACTTCTATAGGTGATGCCTCTATTGTTTATAACCCTGTTGAACTTGATGTTTGTGATATTTTAGAAATCCTCGAACAGAACTACTAGAAATCTGGATCTTTTGTAAAAAACATATGTTTTTTTGATACCGGGTGAATAAACTCAAGCTTGGAAGCATGAAGCAGCATCCTTTCTCCTTGTTCGTGTTTTTTGTCAGTGCTGCTTCCATAAAGTCTGTCACCCAAAATTGGGCAGCCCAAGCCTCCTTTGTTTATTTTGTTAATTATTTTTACAGGTTGTGCAGAATGAAGCCTTAGTTGATGAGACCTTCCTGTTTTAGGGGTGAACAGTATTCTTGATTGATTATTTTTTTGATCAATACGTTTCCATTCAGTAATACCTTCTTTTCCGTTTTCTGGATCATAAATTTGATACGGTCGGTTATCAGGATTTAGTCTGAACTTCAGTTTTATGGTTCCATTATCTCCTAGTTCCGGCGCTAACAATCCGTCAAGAACGGCAATATACTCTTTTTTTACTTCAGAGTTCTGAAACTGAATTGAAAGATCTCTATGCGTGTCTTTTGTCAACGCAAATACCATCAAGCCGGAGGTATCCATATCCAGCCTGTGTACAGAAGGTTGTGGAATGCAATCTTTGAATAATACAATAATTTGTGAAGCAGCACTATTTTGTTTATTTTTACCTCGACCTGGAACAGAGAGTAATCCATGAGGTTTATTTATTACAACAATTGAACTGTCAGAGTATAAAACCTCAATATTCATTTATCAGCTCCGCAAAGCATGAATCCAAGAATAGGTCTGCATTTTTCTTCACATGGGGGATAAAATATTTTATGTTGTTTTGTTCCTGAACGGTTTTCTCTTCCCCAGAAGAACTCTGCAAGGCTGAGAGGTTTTAGACCAAGAATTATTGCCTGATTTAAAAGTTTGGGCGCACAGCAGTCACCTGTTCCTGCAGGTATTCCTTTTTTGTGATGGAATAAATTAAATAAGTTTGTAGTTTCTTTGTTAAAATTTCTAATATTGTACATTTCATGAATTTCTCGCATATGCGCTTGAGAAATAGTTCTCCGGTATTCTATGAGTTTATTTTTCTGGCTGTTGTCCGGATTTTTTTTTATTTTGGCGGTTAATTCTTTTAATTCAGGATCAACCTTTTCTACGGCCTTTTTGAAATTGTCTACATTAATTAGAGGCGGAGCCCATCCTGGTGCATTCCATAGTCCGTTGAATTGTCCTGAAAATGCTTTCAGAATGACCGGCGCTTTTGTTATTGGATTTTCACAAACAAGAATACCAAACATTTGTCCCCGGCTGTCTTCAAAAAGCGGTCTGGTTGAGAAGCATTTTTCATCTGGAGATTCAAAGTTAATAGAACCACTTGTCTCAAGTTGTTCTATTAACTTTACACAGCATTTTTCCGCAGCTTTTGTTTCTATTTTGTGTTTTTTTCCGCATGAAGGACAATTAAACGAAAGACTGTTCAGAATTCCCTCTCCTTGTAATATTTTATTGAAAACTTGACTGATATAAAAGTAATTACTGTTGATGCAGCAATTAATATTAAATTCCAGATTCCTGTAGATAATCTTGTAATATAGTATGCCGCCTCCTGGAGACTTGCTACATCAATATTATAGATTGCGTTCGTTCCTTTTAAAATAGCAATATATAACCCGATTGAAAATAAAAGAGAAAAATAATTTACCCAGCGGCTATTCTGGTAACCAAGTTTGAAGGTTAATGGAAGTTGAAGCCCAAAGTAAATAGATGTCATTATAAGTGTTTCAATAATCTTCTGAATTGATAAAATTGAAGGATCTTCCTGTGGTATAATTAATATTGCAAAAAAAGAACAAATAAATGAAAGAACAAGAAACGCAATCATATAAAAGAATATTCCAAGATATTTTGATAGTACAATTGTATTTCTGCTTATAGGCATTGAAAGTAACAGTTTTTCTGTACGATGCTTATCATCAAGTGCGTTTGCATAGATTATATACATGTAGCTTCCTGCAAGATAGGGGAGCATCCAAAGCTGTGTTTCAGAGATTATAGAAAGAGCCCCGGCTATTGGTAGAATTATCATATACACAAAGGCTTTAGAACCTCTTTGAAGTAAGAAATCTTTGTAAACAAGGCTAAGCATTTGTTCCTCCTTGAACATTCGATTTTAATTGTGAGGAATCTTTTTTAGTATTTCCTTTTATGTAAAGCAGCATAATATCGTCTATTGAAAGCTTTTCTTGTATTAAGCTGCCGTCATCAAAGTAATTTGAAAACTTGCGTTTAATTAATTCTGAATCTGAACTTAATGCGGTAAAAGAATGTTCATGCATCATTGAGGCGTTAAAATCTTTTATGATTCCTGAGTCCAAGAGATTTTTATTACCTTTGACCAGAATGTATTTTTCAAAAAGATCTTCTTTTGATTCGCTGAATAATATTTCACCATCATTAATAAATGTTATATAATCCGCAATTTTTTCAATATCAGTTGAGATATGGCTTGAAAATAAAACTGATCTATTTTCTTCAGCAATAAGTTTTTGTAGTATTTCAAGAAGTTCAGCCCTGATTACAGGATCGAGTCCAGATGTGGGTTCATCCATAATTATAAGTCTTGCCTTATGACTCAGGGCTATCGCAAGATTGAATTTCATTTTCATTCCACGAGATAGTTCACCGTACTTCTGATTGTTATTCAGGTTAAAGTCTTTCATATACTTATCAAAAATATTGTTGTCCCATTTTTGATAAAAGGGGGATATGATCTTAATAATTTCTGAAAGGTTAAAACTGTCGTACCATTGGGCATCATCTATAATGAATCCTATTTCCTGTTTTAATGCTAATTCATCTTTAAAAAAATTTCTTTCAAGGAGAGTTATTTCTCCATAATCAGGTTTTAAAAGTCCGAGTAGTAATTTTATAAGTGTTGTCTTGCCTGCGCCGTTTTGGCCGACAAGTCCCATTATAAAACCTTCTTCAAGTTTTAAAGAAATATTATTTAAATTAAAATCTTTAAAGCTTTTTGACAGGTTATTAATTTCTATCGCTGTTTTCAATTTTTTCCTCCTTTAATAATTTATAAATACCGAAAAGTTCTTCTTCGCTTAGGTCAAGATAATCTGACTGTTTGATAACTTCTTCAAGCAGATTCTCAAGCAATTTGAGCCTTCGTTCTCTAAGAAGGTTGTTGTTTCCACCTGCAAAAAATCCTTTGCCTGGGACTGTCTCTACAAGTCCCTCTCTTTCAAGTTCTTCATAAGCTTTTTTTGTTGTGATTACGCTGACTGAAAGTTCAGAAGCAAGAGATCTAATTGATGGGAGGCTTCCGCCTGGTTTTATATTTCCATCAAGAATTTCTTTCTTTATCTGTGAGCTTATTTGCTTATAAATTGGAGTGTCTTTACTGTTTGATATAAGAATATTGATAATTTTCTCCTACTGTTATGTCTGTGTATATAAACATATATACAGTAGGTGTGTTTTTCAATATCTTTTTATAAAAATATCTTAAATTTCTTCATTATTATGAAATAGAAACATGAATTCTTCTTCAGAAACAAGTTCTTCGTTATCGTCTTCTTCTGATAATGACATTAAAAGCTCTTTCAATCGGGCTGATTCACTTTGGTGTTCTTTAACAATTGATTTGAAATCGTTTGTATAACTGGCTGTATATTCTGAAAATTTTATTTTTTCATTATTAAAATCTTCCAGAAGACTTATCAAGCTTGCAGAGACTCTAAGTAAATTTTTTATTTGCTCAGGTGATTTTATGTGACTGGTTTCAGAGATGGTAGAATATAGCTCTTTTAAAGCTTTATTAATAAAAAGAAGCTGATTTATGGTATATTCAAGGAAAATTGATGGATCAATATTTATTGAACATCCCCTTCTGAGAGTTTTCAGCATATCTTTTAGAAGAAAAATGTCTTCTTCGTAATGAATCATGTTTGCCATATCATTACATTTATCGGAAAGATCAGTTTAAAGCTATAGAATAATAACTTTGCAAGAAATGAATGTTTTTGGGGCTTTGCTGGGAAGATATTGTTTTTTATTTATATAAAAAGTTCTGACTTGACTAAGTCTTTTTTCTTGTGTTAGTTTATCCTGACCTCTTTATCCGTATCGGTATGAAATGCGGATCATTAAGACCATAGGGAGGAAAAATGAGAAACTACGAAGCAGTTTTTATTTTTCGAACTGAAGCCGACGCTTATAACGGCGGGCTAGAAAAGGTAAAAGAAGCGCTAAAGAAAGCTGGCGCGAATATCGTTAAAGAGGACGATATGGGAGATCGCGAGCTTGCCTACCAGATTAAGAAAGAATCACGAGGACATTATTACTTCTTTGAGTTGGAACTAACACCTGATGTAATAGTTAAAATTGAAAGTGATATTAAACTCTTTAATGAAGTTCTGAAATTTATGATCATCAAAAAAGACTGATCATACCTTTTACAGGAGACGCATGTGGAAGATATAAATTATGTGATCATTATTGGCCGGCTTACAAGAGATGCTGAATTAAAATATACAAATTCAGGTCTTGCAGTAAGCAGTTTTTCTCTCGCAGTTAACCGCAGAAAGAGGTCCGGGGATAGCTGGGAAGAAGAAGTGTCATTTTTTGATCTTGCACTGTTTGGTAAAAGGGCTGAATCTCTCAATCAATATCTTACAAAAGGGCAGCAAGTTGCTGTCGAAGGGTCTTTGACTCAGGATAGATGGGAGCAGGATGGAAATAAAAGAAGTAAGGTGAAAATTATCGCAAACAATATCCAACTACTTGGTGGAAGAGGCCAGGGGGGAGGAATGCAGGGATCTTCATTTAATGGAGGATTTCAGCAGCAGGGCGGAATGAATAACAATGGTGGTCAGGGCGGTGCTAAGTTTCAGCCTGATACTAATTATTCCGCGGAATTTGATGATGATATACCATTCTAACAGGAGCAATTACGTATGAGTGATGAAGTAAAGAAAGGAGCCGATGATAGAGGCTCAGGCGATAAAGGCGGTTTTAACCGCGGAAATAGAAATAAATCATTTTTCAGAAAAAAGGTATGCCGATTCTGTACACAGAAGGCTACAATGGATTATAAGAATCCAGAAACATTAAGACGTTTCGTTACTGAAAGTGGAAAAATTCTTCCAAGAAGAATTACTGGAACATGTGCAAAGCACCAGAGACAGTTGGCCAGAGAAATTAAAAGGTCCAGATCTATTGCGTTGCTTCCGTTCATGAAGAGATAGTTATGTCTTTAAATCAGGGACAAGCCAGATTAAGAGATTTGTCAATAACTGTCGTTCTTGCGTTAGTGCTTAGTCAGTTTGGGTTGACACTTTTTCTTTTTACTGTGCCGTTATATGCCCTGTACTATAGTAAAGGGGTTAGAGATTTGTTAATAGCAACAGGCAGTACAATTGTCCTGATGTTTCTTATAACAATATGGAAAACCTCATCGGTAGCCGATACCGATTTAAAGGAAGCGTTAATTATTATCGAAATGCTTATTCCGGTTTTATTAATGCTTGGTATGTTCTTTATCATAGATATAATTCCTGCCCTTTCAGGGCTTAGAAGACTTTATAGGTTGTTTATTGCAACCGGTGTAGCTGTAATTGTTGCCATTCCGGTTTTTAGAATACTTATAAACAATAATAATTTTACTGATGTTATTGAATCACAGATGAATATGCTTGCTGGTGTCATGACAGGGAGTAATGATTCAAGTTTCGAGAGTGAAGTCGTTCAAAGCTATCTTGGAGAAGAAGGTTTTTGGGGATATATGAAAAGATTTTACATGAAATCTGCTGCGGCATTATATTTTTTGCTGCTTATGATTGTTACAAGGATTTCAGATATGCTTCTTTTCAGATTCAAACAGCAACCTCTCTTGATGCTGATAGATTTTACTGTTCCGGAGATTTTGTTGTGGCCTACTTTGCTGGTGTCTTTAGGGATGCTTGTTGAAGTTTTTAATCTGGTTTCACTTGGTGCAGTATCTCCTTTTATTTGGAATATTGGTTTTATTCTTCTGTTTCTGTACGGCCTTCAGGGCTTTGCAATATTGAGGACAGTTTTTTTAAAATTTAAATTGCCAATGAGTCTTAGATTCATGATTGAAATGATAATTATCATGATTCTTCTAATTCCGGGAATAAATTATATTGTGATTATTGGACTTCCGGTTTTCGGAGCTTCCGAGACCTGGATAAAATTACGAAAATCTATAAGGAGTACCTAATCGTGAAGATTATACTTAACGAAGATGTATATAATCTTGGAGAAGAAGGTGATGTTCGTGAGGTAGCTAACGGCTATGGAAGAAATTACCTTCTGCCTCAGGGGCTTGCTGTTGCTTACAACAAGCATAACCTTTCTGTATTTGAAAGCAGAAAAGAGGCTATAGAGAAGAGAAAAGAAGAGAAGAGAAGAGCAGCTCAGTCACTTAAAGAGCAGCTTCAGAATCTTTCTCTTGTTGTTAAAATGCCTGCTGGTGAGACTGGAAAACTTTTTGGTTCTGTCACCAACGCAGTTATCGCAGATGCTCTTGAGAAAGAGGGCATTACTATTGAGAGAAAGAAAATTGAGGTTGCTTCAAGCTCAATTAAAATGATTGGCAAGTATACTGTTCTTGTAAAGCTCTATAGTGGCGAGATTGCAAAAATTGAAGTAACTGTAGCAAGTACTGATGGAAAAGCTGAAGCTGCAATGGCTAAGAAGATAGATGCAGGAAAGGCAAAAGCAGAAGCTGTAACAGAAGAAGAGACTGAAGAAGTTGAAACTGAAGAAGAAGCAGTTGAAGAGACAGTAGAAGAATCAGAAGAAGCTGTTGAGTCTGAAGAAGATTCTGAAGAATAATAATGGTTTCTAATGGAATTTAGCAGTCTTAAAGATAATGTTCCGCCCCATAATGATGATGCTGAAAAAGCCTCTCTCGGGGCTGTTTTACTGGATCAGGAGGCTGTTGATTCAGTCCTCAGATTTCTGAGGGCTGATGATTTTTACCGCACTTCTCATAAAAAAATATTTCAGGCAATAGTTGACCTTTCTAACCAATCACAACCCATAGATTTAATCACTTTGGCAGAGAAGTTACGCGATAAAGGCGAACTCGAAATGTGCGGAGGAGCGGCTTATATATCAACTCTTTCTGACTTCGTTCCTACAAGTGCTAATGTTGAATATTACGCGAAAATTGTTCGTGAACAAAGTGTTAGACGACAGCTTATAAAAACAGCTTCAGAAATGATTTCATGGGCTCATGATGATACTCGTGAGGGCAATGAAATTATTGAGGAAGCTGAAAAAAAGATTTTTGAAATAACAGATTCAAATACAAATACTACTTACAAAAATGCCGGAGAAATCGTCGAAAAAACAATTAATGATATAGAAAGACTTTACAAAAAGAAAGAAGCCTATACTGGCGTTCCTTCTGGTTTTTCTGATCTTGATCAAATGACAAGTGGGTTCCAGAATTCAGAATTTATAATAATAGGAGCAAGGCCTTCAATTGGTAAGACTGCTCTTGCTTTAACAATGGCTTCAAATATGGCTATACATCAGAAAATCAGTGTAGGTTTTTTCTCGCTTGAAATGTCTGATATGGCATTGATGCAGCGTGTTGTAGCTTCTGAATCAAGAATAAACTCAGGTGCTCTAAGATCTGGTATGTTTAAAATGTCTGATTTTTCAAAGCTGATGGAAGCAGCTTCAAGAATATATGAAGCTCCGTTATTTGTAGATGATACTCCTAATATGAAGCTTCTCCAGATTAGATCTACCGCAAGGCGTTTGAAGGCTCAGGAAGATATAAAAATTATGTTCATAGACTATATTGGTCTGATTGAGCCGGAAAATAAAGGACGTACTCCAAGACATGAGCAGATAGGAGAAATCTCACGTTCTCTTAAGGCTTTGGCCCGAGAGTTGCAAATACCAATTGTGTGTTTGTCTCAGGTTGGTCGACAAGCGGAAGGTGAGGCTCCTAAACTGTCGGATTTAAGAGAGTCTGGTTCTATAGAACAGGATGCTGATGTTGTTATGTTTTTACATCGTGATAGAATGCCTAAAGAAGAAGATGGGAATCAAGGTGCAGGGCGTGAAACAAAGCTAATAGTAGCCAAACAGCGTAATGGTCCTACAGGTAATGTTGAATTAGTCTTTATTCCGCAATATACTAGATTTGAATCACATTCAAAAGAGTTTTAATTTTAGGAGACAATGCATGGGATTTGAAGAAGAATATGAATTAGATTTTTTAGTTAATGAAGCAGAATATATGGTCTTTGAAGAGCTTGAGAAAGTTCTTGAACAGGAAGAGAGTAAAGATATTTGCAAGTGTCAGGATTGCGTTTACGATATGGCAGCGCTTGCGCTTAATTCTGTAAAACCTTTTTATAGAGCATCTCTGCTTGGTAAGGTCTATGCAGATGCTCTATCAAATTCGGAATATGCTGAGTCAGTTAAAGAGGCAGTAAAGAATGCTGTTAAAAAAATATCAGAAAATCCTTCACATTAAAAATAAGAGAATTTGTAGCCGTAATTTTTAAAGATTACGGCTTTTTTCGATAAAATTAAACTATCGAGCCTCTTTTTTAAACCCCGGTAGGCTTTTAAGAAAAATTAACAACATGAGATAATTGTATATAGTATAACAAGTTGTTAAACTTTCTTCATTTACATTAAAGTAGCTCTTTCAATAATATCTATTGATTTTTGTTTGCTAATTTTGAAATATTAAAACCGTCTTTGTTTAGTTCAGAATTAGTTGAACCATTGAAAATATTAATATATTTTTCAGCGCCTGGTGAGCAATATATTTTATTGTCACCTAAAAATGCTGCGTAACTTAAATCTTCAAAAACAAAAAAGTCCATAATTTTTTTACCGTTAAGCTGGTTGTAAATTGTGAAAGATGAATCCCTGTTTTGGGTTACAAGTATATCTCCGTTAAGCTTTAAAGCTTCTGGAATGCTGAAGGTTTTGCTCAAAGAAGTTAAACCTCTCCAGTAAATCATATTGATGCCGCTATGAGCAATAGATGTAAAAATCTTTGAACTATTAGGATCTGATACAAAAGAAGATGTTATATCTTCTCCTGGATAAGAGATTATTGTTGTAATTTTCTCAAAATGCTTTCCTGTTCGTTGTTTTAAAATTGTTCGCATTAATCCATTCCGTTCTTCAAAGCCCAGTGTGTATAACTTTTTACCTATTTCATCATATTTGAGGCCAAAAATAAGAATATCAGAATCATCTATAGGAACCGTTTCTTCAGTCTTTGTATTTATGTGTAGAAGAGGTGAGCTTATTGTTGCAGAGCTGCTTCTTCCTGCAATGATATTATCATTATCAATAAAATCAACATCACGAATTCCATAAGCTGTGTAACTAAAAGTTGTTTTACCAGTATTGTAGTCAATAATGCTACACTTTCCATTTGTATCAAGTGTTAATATTTTACCATCATGGTATTTGGCGCAAACAAGAGGTGTCTTAAGAACTGTAAGAGTTCTTGTCTTATTGCTTTCTCCATCAATAATTTTAATTGAAACACCATCAGAGCTTGTGGATTCCCAGATAAGAAAATCTTGATCGTTTCCTTTACTTATACCATAAGTTTTATCTTCACTTAGTTTTTCTATTGATAAAAGATTCTCATCTTCTGCTGATGGAGTACTTTTTCCAGATAAAAAACTTACAGGAAATGATAAAAGTTTTCCTTCAGAGCTTATA
>JAQQAK010000280.1 GCA_028527945.1 Spirochaetaceae bacterium | reverse complement strand
GGGCTCTTTTAATAGATACCGGTTTTGGCTTTGGTGATATTTATGGGGCTGTAAAAAAAATTACTAATCTTCCTGTTATAGTTGTAAATACACATGGGCATATAGACCATGTTCAGGGAAATAAGTTTTTTGATAAGGTTTATATTCATAAAAATGACATAGGTGTTCTAAAATTACATTCTTCACTTATTGCAAAAATATTTCTTTATTCAGGAAATAAAAAAGTACTTAATACTTTTGAAAAGGGTAATAAAAAACAATTTTTTAAAAGAAGAATAAACAACCATGAAATAATTAAAGAGGGAGAGATTCTCGACATAGGTGGTAATCAGTTAGAAGTTATTCATACACCAGGCCATACCAAAGGTTCTATTTGTATCCTCGATAAGAAAAACAGAATACTCTATAGTGGAGATACTTGTTCAAGTCATGTATGGCTGTTTCTAAAACAGTCAACAAATATCAGCACTTATATTAATTCAATTCAAAAGGTTATTAAGCGAGGTTCTGAATTCGATATATTTTTGTCTTCTCATTCTCCGGCAGAATTTAAAACATCGATGCTAGAAAAAATAAAGCATTGCGCAGACAATATAAGTATTGAAAAAAGCACAAGCTTTGACAGCAATATTGCTGGAAAGGCTTTTTTATATGTTGAAGGTTTTGAAAAAGTTACAGAACAATTTGGTTACAAAACCTTTGAAGAGTTTATGCTTCACGTTTCAGAAATAGCTCCGGAGGATATTGCAAAGACAGAGTTTACTTCAATTGCTTATTCAAAAAAGACTCTATGTTGAAATATTTACTGATCTGAATATTTTAAAACCTCATCATCTACATATTCAAGAGAGATTCCAACTTCAGCAAACATTTTTTCAGATTCTTCTCCTGCATGATATTTTTTCTCGCATACAACACGTTTAATTCCACAGTTTATTATTAGCATAGCGCAGGTTCTACATGGAGTCATGCGACAATAAAGAGTTGCGCCGTCTATGCTTATACCTCTTTTTGCCGCCTGGCATATTGCGTTTTGCTCCGCGTGTACAGTTCTTACACAATGCTGACTTATACTGCCGTCTTCATGAAGAACCTTCTTCATTTGATGTCCGATATCGTCACAATGCGGAAGACCTTTTGGAGACCCAACATATCCTGTTACCAGAATTTGACAGTCTTTTGCTATAACACAGCCGCTTCTTCCTCTGTCACATGTTGCTCGTTTTGATATGGCATTAGCAACCTCCATGAAATATTCATCCCAGCTAGGCCTTACGTATTTTTCTTCTGACATAAAAAACTCCAATCATAATAATAAAAGAAAATACAAAAATAATCGATTTTTGACAAAAGTTATAATATTATAATAATATCATTGAGTAATAATAACGCTTTTACTAATATTAAAATAGTATGGGGAAAACTTTAAAACAGACAGGAATTGAGTTTTTTCTTCTTGTCATGATAAAATAATTAAGTTCTCATAATTTAATATAGGTTGTAAGGAGAATCAAATGAGATTGGTAACAAGATCAGATTTTGACGGATTAGGATGCGCCGCGATCCTGAAGGAACAGGCGATAATCGATGATATAAAGTTTGTACACCCAAAAGATATACAAGATGGAAAAATTGAAATTACATCTGACGATATTCTTGCTAATATCCCATTTGTCCCTGGTTGTGGACTATGGTTTGATCACCATTCAAGTGAACTTGAACGTAAAGCGTTCGGTGATTATGAAGGAAAAAGTGAACCTTCAGCTCCTAGTGCCGCAAGAGTTGTTTACGAATATTATGGCGGTTTAGATCATTTTAAAAATCAGCATTTAGATGATCTTGTCATAGCAGTAGATAAAGCAGATTCTGCAAGGTTTTCAAAAGAAGAAATTCTTATGCCTGAAGGATGGGAACTATTATCTTTTATTATGGATCCAAGAACAGGACTTGGCAGATATAAGGATTACAGAATTAGTAATTATGCTTTGATGCTGGATATGATTGATTATTGCCGTACAAAAACAGCTGAAGAAATTCTTGAAATACAAGATATAAAAGAGCGTACAACAAGATATTTTGAGCAGGATAAACTGTTTAGAGATATGCTATCTCAAAACAGTAAAATGCAAGGAAATGTTGTTGTAACTGATTTGCGTAATCAGGATGAAATTTATACTGGAAACAGATTTCTTTTATACAGTCTTTTTCCAAACGCTAATGTTTCTATGCAGATTATGTGGGGTTTTAAAAGGCAGAATATTGTAATTACATGTGGATACAGCATAATTAATAAGACTGCTACTGTAGATGTTGGTTCTTTGATGCTTGAATATGGTGGCGGTGGACATAAACGTGTTGGAACATGCCAGGTTCCTATAGAAGATGCTGATGAGATTATTGAAGATATTGTAACTCAGTTAAATATTATTTAGGCATAAGACAATAATTCATGGAATCACTTAAAATTAATAACGCGCGAATTTTTAGTCGTTTTTTTGTAATAAGTCTGTTTACTTTTGGGGGAGGCTACGCAATGCTTCCTATGGTAGAAAAAGAACTTAAAGAACGTGGTGGCTATCTTAGCGACAAGGAAATACTTGATGATTATGCGCTTGCACAGTCTTTTCCGGGTATAATAGGTGTTAATGCTTCTGTATTGATGGGGTACAGGCTTGGTGGAAGAATCGGGAGCTTATTCGCTGTTTTAGGATTTATTTCTCCATCAATTATCATTTTAACAGTAATAGCGGCATTTCTTGGTAAGATTAGTGATCTTGCCATTGTAAAAAAAGCTTTTATGGGGCTTCGCGCCGGGGTTGTTGCCTTGATGTTTAATTCGCTTCTAAAGATAGCGAAGGGAGCTCTTAAATCCGTTTTCAGTTATTTCATTCTTATTATCGCTGGAATATTACTGATCTTTTCGAGTATCCATCCATTCTGGATTATAATAGCAGGGGCTCTTTCAGGGCTTCTTCTTGGTGGACGTTTTGATAAACCGTTTAAAAGCGAAAAATTATGATATATATAACACTCTTTTTTTCTTTTGCTCGAATAGGACTTTTAACCGTAGGTGGTGGTTTTGCTATGCTTCCGCTGATTCAGGCTGAAGCTGTAACTCACTATGAATGGATAACATTACAGGAATTTACAGATATAATCGCTGTAGCTCAGGTTACACCAGGTGCTGTAGGAATAAATTCTGCTACTTATATTGGATATAAAGCTGCAGGATTTTTAGGAGGGCTGTCAGCCAGCCTTGGATTGGTAGCGCCTTCTCTTGTTATTGTAATGATAGTAGCAGGTTTTCTCTTAAAGTTTCAGGATAATATTTGGAGAAAAAGAATCTTTTCTGGAATAAGGCCTGTAGCAGCTGCTTTAATAGCTTCTGCTGTGTTTGTAATTGCAAGAATGGTAATGTTTCCAGATGGGCTAAGATCTTTCAGATTAATACCGGCCATAATAAGTGTTTTGTCTTTTTTAATTTTAAGAAATCCATGGAAAAAAATACATCCAATTATAGTTCTTGGTTTATGTGCTGTGGCAGGAATTATTTTTCTTTAATGAGGCTCTAATACTAAAAAAGCCCGGTTTTAAATTATAACCGGGCTTTTTTCTTTTTCTAAAGATTATTCTTTTTCAAGAGAAAGTGTAATAGTTGGAGCATTACAAACTTCATCTGGACCATAGTACTGAATAGCTCCAGGATATCTGAAACTTGTTTTAATTGCCCATTCATCACGATTTGCAGCAAAAGTCTTGAAAGGTTTTCCATCAAGCTCTACAAGAGCCTTTTTAATAACTGGTTTATTTTTACCATGTCTTATTTCAAGGTTCATCATCATTGTTACAGGTATTCCGCCTGGGACCCATTCTGAAGCAGGTTTTGAAAGATTTTTTACAGAAGACATATAGCCTGTAAGACCGTTTGCGATAAGTGTAAATGCTGTATAACCTAGAGAGTAGCAGTAATCTGAGTCAAAGTTTGAAGGAAAAGCACAACGTCCTTCATAACCAAAAAAGTGATGCTGGTGACTGAAACTGCCATTATATTTTCCTTCAGTCTTTAATTCTTTTAATTTATCTTCAACCATTTCTATCAGAAGCATCTCTGTTTCAATTCTTGAAACCTGAACATTTCCATGTGGATCTCTGTCCATAAGAAGCTGTCGCTGAATGTTATTAGGAAGAGCAGAGAAAACATAAGATGAATCTTTAGAGAGATTTTTGTTAATAAATTCTGACTGATCTTCAAAGGTTGTTAATGTATTATAGTATTCTTCTTTTTCAGCAAGAAGGTTATTAAGTTCACTTATAAGAACACCCATTTCAGGAATAAACTCAATAAGGCCTTCTGGGACAAGAACAACACCAAAGTTTTCACTATTATTTGCTCTTTTTACAATTACATCAGTGATATCATTAACAATTTCTGTGAGGCTGGTTTTCTTTTCTTCAACTTCTTCTGAAATTACTGTGTAATTAGGCTGAGTTTGAAGAGCACACTCAAGGGCAATATGTGAAGCTGAACGCCCCATAAGCTTGATAAAGTGCCAGTATTTTTTTGCAGAGTTAGCATCTCTTTCAATGTTTCCTACAAGTTCTGAAAAAGTTTTTGTTGCAGTATCGAATCCAAAAGATGTTTCAATGTGTTCGTTCTTAAGGTCGCCGTCAATTGTTTTAGGGCATCCTATAACCTGAACGCCAGCATCTTTGGAAGCAAAATATTCTGCAAGCATGGCCGCATTTGTATTTGAATCATCACCACCGATAATAACAACTGCTGATATTCCATTTTTTTTACAAACATCAAGGCTTGAATCAAATTGTTCAGTGGTTTCAAGCTTTGTTCTTCCTGAGCCAATGATATCAAATCCGCCTGTATTTCGGTATTCATCAAGGTATTCTGGTGTAATTTCAATCTTTTTGTCTTCAATAAGCCCTGCTGGCCCTCCAAGAAATCCATAAAGCTTTGATTCAGGATTTCCTGCTTTGATTCCATCAAAAAGTCCAGCAATAACATTATGACCGCCGGGAGCCTGTCCTCCGGAAAGAACTACACCTACGTTTATTTTATTTCCTGCTGCCGGATTTTCATTTTCAGATAGAGTCGCAACTGGCATTCCATAAGTCTTGGGGAACATTTGTTTCAATTCTGTTCTGTCAGATACTGATTCTGTTGCGTTTCCCTTATTGATGTTTATGCTTTTAACATCTTTTTTTAGAATCTGCGGCATATGTGGTTTGTAATTATATCGGTCTTTTTGAAGTGTTGACACGGTCATTAGATAAATCTCCCTTAAAATTGTTTACTATAAAATCAATATATAAAAAATATGAAAACTGCACAAGAATAGTGATAGCTTTGTTATTTACTTATAGTTATACTGCCTTCTCGTAGGAGATTTTTATTATGGAAACCCCAACTAAAATAACTTTTTTTGAATGGCTAATTCCCTTTGTAGAGAAGGGGCAAAAGACCATAACTATTCGGGATGAATCTGAAAGTCATTATCTTCCGGGAAGTATGGTAGATGTTCATGTGTTAGAAACAGATCGCAAAGTATGTGTTATAAAAATTGAAAAAGTTGAAAAAATAAGTTTTAATGAAATAAATAAAAAACATGCTTTACAGGAATATATGACACTTACAAAATTGAAAAAGTTGATTCGAGAAATTTATCCTGATACAGATTCTCTTTATGTAATTACTTTTAGAAAGATGTAAAAAATTTATATAGAAACATCTTAATCTATATTGTAGAATTATGTATGGCGATTTTTAAAACTTCAAACACTATTCAAAAATACGCTTGGGGTTCTGCCTTATTAATTCCTGAATATCTTGATTTTGAAAACCCTGAGAAAGAACCAATGGCTGAATTATGGATGGGCGCTCATCCAAAGGCTCCATCAAATATTATTCTCTCAAATGGAGAAAAAAAGAGAGTAGATTTTTATTTGAATGAAAATCCTGAAAAAACTCTTGGAGCTGAAACTGTAAAAAAAATTGGAAATAACCTGCCATATCTCTTTAAGGTGCTTGCTGCTGACAGTCCATTGTCTATTCAGGCTCATCCTAATTTAAATCAGGCAGCAGAAGGATTTAAAAGAGAGAATGATGAAGGAGTTCCTCTTACAGCTTTTAACCGAAATTACAAGGATAGTAATCATAAGCCTGAGCTTATTTGTGCTTTAAGTAGCTTTAAGGCTATGCGAGGCTTTAGAAGCCTTTCTCAAATAGAAGAAGATTTTTCAAAAATTGCTATACCGGAGTTGAAAAATAGCATAGAAGAATTAAAGAATAATAATTCTGCTGTACTTGAAAACTTTTTTCGAACATTAATGAATCTTAAAGATGAGCAGAGGAAAAATCTTATAGAAAATGCTCTATCTTTATGTGAAAGAGATGGTTTTTCAGGCTTACAAAAAGAATGGATGAAAAGATTTTCGGAAATTTACCCTGATGATATTGGTATTATAAGTCCTTTATACTTAAATATAGTAACTTTGAACCCTGGAGAAGCAATGTATCTCTCCTCTGGAGAGCTCCACGCTTATCTTGAAGGTATAGGCATTGAAATAATGGCTAACTCTGATAATGTTCTTCGTGGTGGATTAACTCCCAAATATATAGACGTTAAAGAGCTTTTGTCTGTTCTTAATTTTCATTCAGTTGAGCCAGAAATATTGAAGCCTGAAGCTGTTAATAAATACGAATCTGTTTATAAAACTGAAGCGAAAGAATTCATTTTATCTAAAATAAAGCTTGATAAAGAGTCTTATAAATTAGCAGAGAGTTCTAATATTTCAAAACTTCCTTCAATGTTTATATGCCTTGAAGGGGAAGTTGAATTAAATGATATGTCAGAAGAAGGTTCAGTTGTAACTTTGAAAAAAGGAGAGGCTGCCTTTGCCGATTTTTCTGCAAATCTTTACATAGAAGGAGCCGGTCTTTTGTACCGGGCAGCTGTTCCTGTATGACAATATTCGTTGACGCAGATTCATGCCCCCAAAAAGTTAGGGAAATTATAGCCAAGGCAGCCTTAAAACGTAAGGTTAAGACTGTCTTTGCGGCGAACCGTAAGATTCCATTTACAGAAAATGAAATGGTCGAAATGGTTGTGGTTGAAAAAGGTGAGGGGGTAGCAGACCAGTTTATAATTGACTCCTCAATTGCAGGAGACTTGGCTGTTACAAGAGATATCCCCCTGGCGTCGGAGCTTATAGATAAAGATGTTATCGTAATAAATGACAGGGGAGATCAATTTACAACAGAAAATATCCGTGAAAGGCTGTCTGTAAGAGATTTAATGAAAGGATTCCGTGAATCCGGTATTATGCCGGAAGGACAAAAGACTTTTGGCCCCAAAGAGGTTCAAAAATTTGCGGCAGCCTTTGATCGCGAACTTACTAAATTGTTAAAGCCAGCCAACATATAAAATTTTCAAGAAGGGTTCTTTCAAAACTCAAGAGATATATAAAAGAGGAAAATTAAAATTCAGCATTATGCACTGTTCTTGGAAATGGAATTACGTCTCTAATATTTT
>JAQQAK010000279.1 GCA_028527945.1 Spirochaetaceae bacterium | reverse complement strand
GCCAATATCAAACATTTTTTTGATCATAACCGGTTCATCAACAGTCCAGGGATTAACTTTTATCCCTTTTGAATGACAACAAGTAATTGTATCCTGAAAAACACCAAGGAATAGAGGATGAATAGCATCTGCAAGGGCAGTTTGCGCGTACACCTCAGGCTTATATAGATTTTCAACATATAGTAGTCCGGTTTTCATTTCCGGATAATTCTTTTTTATTTCAACCATTGAAAGATGATTGAAAGAAGAAAATATTATTTGATCTACAACGTCATATTTTCTAACCATCTCAGCGGCTTGGAGACCAA
The DNA here is from genome assembly GCA_028527945.1 of Spirochaetaceae bacterium. Classification (GTDB taxonomy): domain Bacteria; phylum Spirochaetota; class Spirochaetia; order UBA9216; family UBA9216; genus Thalassospirochaeta. The sequence goes on along the minus strand of JAQQAK010000279.1, from coordinate 3,338 downwards.
CATGTGTAATGCCGCCACTTTTAAGAAAGACATCTTTAACCTCAATATTCAAAAACATGTCATTATCTTTTATAAATTGTAAAACCTCTTCTAAAAGAGGAATTAAGGTCTCTGGATATTCTTTATCCATGCCTTTATTGAAGTTAAATTTCTGAAGTTCATCAAATTCATAATCAGCAACAACGCCGCTTCCATTAGAAGTTCTATCAATTGTATCATCATGAATAACTACAAGCCGGCCGTCTTTTGTATTATGGATATCAATTTCGAGTCCATCAGCTTTTAAATCAGCTGCCTTCTGAAAGGCAGCCATAGTGTTTTCTGGAGCATAAGCGCTTGCTCCTCTATGAGCGAGTATTCTGCAATTTGTCATGATATTAATCTCGGCTCAGAATATCATCAACATCAGCAGCAAGTTTATCGAGACTTTCTTTTACAGGAAGATTATCAAGCCAGATTTGATTGATTTTAGAACACATCAGATCTTCAATTTCATGATAAGAACCAATAGTTGGTCTCATTTTACAGTATTGAAGCTCATCAAATGCTACTTTAAATCCAGGATAAGCAGCTACTGTCTGTTTCATAATATCCTCATCATATGCCTTTACCGAGGTGGGAAGGTATCCAGTTTTTGCAGAAGCATAAGCAGACTGAGCAGGGGCAGTTAACCATGTAAGAAACTGGAAAGCTGCTGCTTTTTCATTATCTGAACCGGTATTTGACAAGAATGTATTTGATCCGCCTACAGGAACTCCACGTGTTCCCTCAGTCCCGGAAGGAATCATTGAAACATTGATAACTCCATTTGCCTGTTTTGCCATATTACTAAAAACAATATAACCGCCAATACTGGTAAATGTAAGAGCTGTTGTTGGTTTTGCCAAAGCAGCATAAAATGAATCAGAATCAGTTATATTAAGAATCTTTATATAACCTTTTTCCTGAAGTCTATCCATATATTCAACAAGAGCGACAGCACCGTCAGAATTAATATTTGTTTTAGTTTCATCTTCATTAAGGACAGAAACATCTGAGAATGAATGAAGCAGAGCTTCCATAACCCATAAATCATAATTAAAAATATACATTCCAGGCTGTCCGGTAACGCTGTAACAAGTTTGAAGATATGTTTCAAGCTCATCAAAAGTTTTTGGACCTTCAGCAGACAGACCTAGTTTTTCTACAAGAAGTTTATTTACATACATAACAGGAACACTTCTCATATGAGGATAAGCATAGCGGTCACCCTCATAATATAGATTACCCTGATCGCCTATCTCAAAATCTTGTGTATCAATATTATTTGCATCTATAAAAGGTGAAAGATCTTCTATTATATTGTTTTCAGCAAATCCCCTTGTCATTGATACTTCATCAATAAAAGCGTTAGGGAGAGTTCCTGCTACAGCTGCGGCATTAATCTTTTTCTGCATATCCCAGTAGCTGCCCTGAAATTCAACATTAACATGAATGTTGAGTTCCTTTCCTTTTGTTTCATTAAAGTTCTTAACAAGTTCAGCATTTACATCATCTACTGTTGAAGTCCAAAAGGTTAATTCAACAGGAGTTTCACCTCTTGTATAGGTGTAAACTTTTTTATCAGCACCAGACGCAGATTTCTTTCCTTTACTACAGCCGGTGACAACCGAGAGAACCAACGCACATCCCAAAAGGATAATGCCCATTCTTTTCAATGCTTTCATAATTGAAGCCTCCATAATTTGTTATTTAATTCCCATATAGGTGAATGCTTTTATAATTTGCTTTCGTGCAAAAACAAATACAATTAAAATTGGCAGAATAAGAGCGGTGTTTCCTGCCATTATTACCTGAGGATTAAGCCCCATATCATCCTTTAGCCGCATAATTCCAACAGGGAGAGTTCTTACTGCATCTGTGGTTGTCCAGACAAGAGGATAAAAATAATTATTCCAGGTTGAAATAAAGGTAAACAATGCTAATGTAACCAAGGTAGGAATTGCCATTGGAACCATAATGGTATAAATAATTTTGAATTCACCAGCATTATCAAGGCGCGCAGCTTCAATTAACGAGTCAGGAACCTGCATAAAGGTCTGGCGGAGCATGAATATCCCCATAGCATTTGATATAAATGGAATAATCAATGTTCCGTATGTGTTAAGAACTCCAAGCTTTGCGTACATAACAAAAACAGGTAAGAAAATAAGCTGCCCAGGTATCATCATGGTTGCAAGAATGAGAGAAAAAAATATTTTTTTGCCTTTAAAATTATATCTGGCAAAAACATAAGAAGCAGGAATTATAACAAGGATTTGACCGGTTAATGTTCCAAGAGTAATTATAATTGAGTTTTTTGCGTAATGAAAAAAATCCATCTTTGTAAAAGCCTGAACAAAATTATGCCACTGTATATCTTTTACAAAGAAACTTGGAGGCGACATAAAAACTTCAGAAACAGTCTTAAAAGCTGTTAATATCATCCAGTAAAATGGAACAAGAAATACAATAATTACTAAAGCTGACATTATAAAAAACAAAATGGATCTTAGGATTTTGTTAAAATATTTCATTTAAACTCCACGTATCAATTTTCAACGATAATGAACCTGACGTTCAACAACCTTAAAATAAATTAATGTGATAATTGCCACAAAAATCATCAGAACAACAGCCATTGCTGAGGCATACCCTACCCTGTAGTATTCAAATCCTTGTTTATAAATACTGAACACAAGAGTATTTGTTGCGTTATCAGGCCCCCCCTGAGTCATGACATTGATTGTTTCAAAAACTTCAAATGAGGCAATTATGTTCATCAAGATTACAAAAAAGAGAGTTGGAGAAATCATCTTCAGTGTAATATTGAAAAATATTGAGGACTTTGAGGCATTATCAAGTTTTGCGGCTTCATACAAATAACCAGGAATAGAACCTAATGATGAGCTAATCAGAATTGCGTTAAAACCTACCCCTTTCCATACAGAAACTAAAACTAATGAAAAAAGAGCAACTTTTTTATCGCTAAGCCATCCAACTGGGGGGATATGAAATATTGATAATATAAAATTAAGAAGCCCAGCTTCTGTATTAAAAATCCACATCCATATTAATGATATTGAAACCAGTGAAGTGACAGTTGGTGTAAAACTTAATGTTTGCAGAAAGTTTGCGAATTTTGTATCTCTATTAAGAAATAAAGCTAACGCCAGGGCCAGAACAACTGTAAGACTTACATTCATTATCATATAAAAAAAGGTGTTCGAAACAGTTATTCTGAAATCCAAATTCGTAAAAAGTTCTTTATAGTTTCTGAAGCCAATAAATTTCATAGCTCCCTGCATATTCCATCTATG
>JAQQAK010000278.1 GCA_028527945.1 Spirochaetaceae bacterium | reverse complement strand
TTTGCAAGAGCTCTTTAAAAAAACAGGCTGCCCTAAAACTGTTCTGAGTTCTGGGCAGCTATATATTTTAGCGTTTTCTAAATCTAATCAAGTTTATAAAGAAGCTAAAAGAATAGTAATTCTTTACCAGCTCCATACATCGTTATAATAAGTGTTATTATTACCTATTCCACCCATAATCCAGACATTGTCATTATAGACTAAACTGCTATGAGTACCTCGACCTCCATAGCCACTATCTTTACTCCATTGAGTCCAGCTTACACCATCAGAAGTATACCAAAAATCATTATAATAGTCGTTAGTAATCCACCCACCACCAATAACCCAGATTTTGTCATCATATACAACACTTGAAAAATAGTCTCGGAGTGGCCATTTATCCTGATCTGATGTAGCCTGAGTCCAGCTTCCCCCATCGGTGCTATACCATACATCATTATAATAATCATCACCATATCCTCCCACTATCCAAATTTTGTTATCAAGTACAGCTGAAGCAGAATAAAATCTAGCACTCCATTCAGAGCTTTCTGAAGCCATGGACCAATTAATACCGTCAGTACTAAACCATACATCGTTATAAAATATGTTGTTCTTGTTGTTTTCTCTGTAACCACCTAGTATCCACATTTTATTTTCAAATACCACTGCTGAGTAACCTTCGCGACATTCCCAATCAGCAGAATCAGTAGCTTGTGTCCAAGTTATACCATCAGTGCTCCACCAAACATCATTAAAATAAGAATCACTGCTTCCATAACCACCCATAATCCACATTTTACCATCATACACTAAAGTTGTAAAATCTTCGCGACCTTTCCAACCAGCAGAAGAAGTAGCTTGTGTCCAAGTTAAACCATCAGTACTCCACCAAACATCATTGAGAAAAGAGTTATTAGTGTCCATCCCACCCATAACCCACATTTTATTATTATAGACTACACTTGAAAGAAAGCGACGCTTACTCCAGGAGGCTTTTTCAACAACTTGCATCCACTTTCTTTCAGAAGCTGAAGCTGTTAGTGAAAAAGAGCAAGTTCCAGAAATATTATCGCTGCCTACAGTTAGAGTAACACTCTTACTTCCTGGAACTAAAAAATCATAAGCAATGTTTAGAGTTGTTGACTCATCAGCCTTAAGATAAGTTACTGGCTCACTTTCAAATGAAAAAGACTCACTATCTGTTCCACATATTGTAATTTTAGAAAGGTTCAATACTTCATTCCCTATGTTTTTAATAGAGACTTTAATAACCTTTTTTTTAAAAGTTTGAATATTGCCTAAATCATAGGTATCACTATTTTCAATAGTCGTTCCATTGGCTGAAAGTGTTATAACATCTGTAAGGTTTATAATAACATTATAATTAGTTGACCATTCTTCATCAACAATGCCGTCTCCATTGGTATCAATGCCATCTGGTTCTCCATCGCCATCAATATCAATTGCCGTGCCGTCAGCAGTTCCGTCTCCATTCATGTCTACAGCGCCCAAGGATATACCGCTTTGACCTATAGTTGCGCTTTCAATATCAGATTGACAGGATAAGAATAAGCAACCTGCTACAACCATTACAGTTAGCAAAACTAAAGTAATTTTATTCATCATATTCTCCTTTATAATCTGCTTTTTAGCAGTTATTTTTAATCAAATACAAAATCATCAAGAAAACCTTTAAACTTTAAAACAAGTTCCAGATAATCAGATACTCTTTTTAATAGGAAAGCAGAGGTGCAAAGTGTCGGGGAGTTTAGGTGTTGGATCTCAATCCAATAAAAAAGAACACCATTTTCATAAAGCTCTCCTCTAAACATATTTAGAAATAAGTTACAAAGATTAAAAAATAAGTTCATTAACAATTGTTAATGAACTTATTTTTTATAAATGTGATTATTTAAAAAATAATAATATAATGGAGTTTTTTATGAAGAAAACAGTATTTATTCTAAATTATGTTTTAATGCTTTTCATTGCCTTTCTATTTTTAAGTTGTGACATGGATTCTAAAGAACAAGCTGCTCCCAATAACACAGAAGAAGAACAAGAGACTTTTTGGAAATACGCCAAGCAGATTAGTAATCTTGTTGCTGATGATGATACAACAGCCACAGATTATTTTGGCGACTCTATATCAGTCTCTGGAAACACAGCTATTATAGGGGCAAGATGTAATAGTACCAGTGGTGCAGCCTATATTTTTACAATTTCTGATGGAATCTGGAGTCAATCAGCCAAATTAACACCCAACAGTAGTAGTAATATTCTTTTTGGATGTAGTGTAGCAGTTTCTGGAGATATAGCTATTGTTGGAGCCACGGGAGATGATGATAAAGCCGAGGATGCTGGTGCGGCATATATATTTACTCGTACGAACGGGACATGGACCCAAACAGCTAAACTAACAGCCTCAGATGCTACAAGCAGTGATTATTTTGGCTCACAAGTAGCAATATCTGGTAATACTGCAATTGTTGGCGCATACAATAAAACAAACGAAAATAATTATGGTGAAGCATATATATTTACTTGTACAAACGGGACATGGACGCAAACATCTATACTCATAGCATCAGATGCTACAAGCAGTGATAATTTTGGAGCATCAGTATCAATATCTGATGATACTGCAATTGTTGGTGCTCCCAATAATAAAACAGATGCGAAGATGGCTGGAGCCGCTTATGTATTTACTCTTTCTGATGGAGTCTGGAGTCAGTCAGAAAGACTACAAACTGCTGATGTAGTTCAAGGTATACGATTTGGTTCTTCTGTATCAATATCAGGTGATAGCATTATTGTAGGTGCGATCAATGGGAACAATAAGGATAATACATGGCCTGGAGCAGCATATGTTTTTACAAGATCAGATAATACATGGACAGAAAAAACTACATTAACATTAAGTGATTCAACTTCAGAAGTCTATACAAATTTTGGTTGTTCTGTTTCAATCAGTGGAACGTCCGCAATAGTCGGAGCAAATGCCGATAACGATAATGGAGAGAATAGTGGCGCTGTTTACCTCTTTGAAGATATCCTTTCAGACGGCTCCTACAAAACACAAACAATCAAGCTGAAAGGCAGTGATACAAATAAAGGTAATGGATTTGGTACTGCTGTAGCCATATCAGATGAATATGCCTTTGTGGGAGCTCCAGATAAATCTACTAGCTCTGCTTACATCTTCCAAAAAGGTACCGAGTGATATTTCAGGCTCCAGTACTAATAGTACTTTAAAAAAATAAACAATAAAATTTTATTTTAAAGCCTCTTACAAAACTTGTTAAGCTTTGCAAGAGGCACAATAGTTTATAAATTTATTGAAGCTCTTTAAAACTTAGGAAGTTTAAAAAAGAGCCTCTACTGCAATCTTTTATTCCAATCAAAATTTTTGATATCAACTTTTTGAAGACATTCTGTGTCTCCAGTTTTAATACTTTTTAAAAGTATTACATCAACATCACATTTAAAAGCTTTTTCAAATAGAGTTTTAGTATAGCCTATAGTACACTTGCACCATGTATCAGTTTTTAACTGATCTACCTTCTGGAGCATTGGACATGGGCAATTGTCAAATTTTAAATATAGTTCGCCATTCTCCAAATAAAGTCCTGCCGCGTCTGCCTCTTTTTTTGCAGCAAAATCTTCAAGGCTTGATGAAGACATAATCAGAAAGTTCAATAATTTAAGTTTTTCATCCATCCCATACCCACATTGACATTTCATTCTTATCATCTCAATCTGAGATTCATTGAAATTATCTTCCAATTTTTGCATTGTTGATTTTACCCATTCACAATCATTCATATGGGTATCGTTTTCATCATAAACTATTTTTTTGGCTAATTCGGTATTGCTGTATTCTTCTATTATGCTAAAAAGAACTTTTTCCTGTAAATCGCGTATTTCAAACATATTTATCCTTTGTTTTATTAGTCTTTCGTTTTTACGTCAATAATACACTCCCCTACCAACGAATATATAAAATTCAGTGCATGGCAATCAGAAGAGAGATCTTAAACGATATTAAAAATTATTGATTCAACTAACAAAATATTGGATCGATCACAAGCGTAAGTCCTTATTCATTTTCAGTATCAAAAAAATTATAACAGCACCCTATTTTTTGTCAATAAGTAATATTATTTCTGATAACGAATTTAAAGTGCTATAATTACTGCCCGTCAACAGCAGCGCTTATGAAGCCGGAAAGCTCAGACTCAAAGCGTTTTTAGCGCTACAAGGGACTGGGCTCTTATGTAAAACCTATTTTTTACAGAGAGGGCTTGAAGTAAATGGTACTTGATATTCTTTATTTTTTTAAACCATGCATCAAAAATTTTGAGAATTCATGGAGATATGCCATTGCTTTTCCAAGTTCAAATTCTTCATCTCTGAAAAATATTTCATCAAATGAGAAAAACATTGATGTAAGCAGCTTATTTACGAACTCAATAGAGTATTCGCTGCCAAAGGTTCCCGTGCTGTAGGCCTCTTCGATTATTCGGCTTAAGCCTGATACGTCTGTTATTTTCAGATCGCCTAAAACCTGATTATAGAGAGGGGAACCTTTTTCTTTTGAAAGCATTTTACCAAGCTTGAAATACTGTGGGTAAGCAGCCGCAAAACGAACTCCGCTTTCGGCCTGCCGTATAAAGAGCGCGAATATATCATCTTTGCCAGAAGCATCATCCTGATTTATTTCATTATTTATAAACTCCCACTTTTTTTTATCTGCTTCCTTAAGTAAATAGATATATAGCGAGTATTTGTTTGGAAATCTGTAATAAAAAGAGCCCTTCGCAATTTTGGCATTAGCAATTATTTTGTTAACAGAAGCCTGCTCAAAACTGTTCAGGGTAAATTCTTCAAGAGCCGAGTTGATCAAAAGCTGCTCGTCTATCTCTCGTCTGGGCATTAAACTTCTCCTATTTCAGGAATATACTTTTTGGTTAACTCCATAACGGCTTTGATATTATCTTTATCAATACAATATTTGGGCATAGTAACCATATCACTGTGCTCATCAAAATACTTCCCACTAATATTGTTATACTTGGAAGATACAGCAAGATCAGTATAGATTTTTGCCATATCTTCAGGACTTATTGAGTTTTTTGCCTTTATTGAATACACCCACTTCATAAAGGCTGAAAGATCCGGATGCCTTGAAATATCAATTTTCACAGCCGTTACCCTGATGCAGTTTGCTGTAATATTGGTATCTTTAAAATTCTGTGAAAGCCAGAGGGTATATATAATTTGCGCAAGCTTTGACTGATAATAAGCGTTTACAACATTAAAGCGGTTTGACAAAAACTCAGGATCATCAAGATTAACCTTTAAACGTGGTTTAGCAAGAAGCCCCTTTGACGCAATGGTAATAATCCTGCCGTTATCACTTTTTTCAAGATTTTTCTGCAGTAACTGTGTCATAAGCACCGGGCCAAGGTGGTTTGTTGCCCATAGGGTTTCAATTCCCTCGGCAGTTTCTTTTCGAACTTTTTGGGTGACGTTAAATATTGCGGCATTGTGTACAAGAACATCAAGTCGTTCATATTTGCTGTTAAACTCTTTCACAAAGTTAACAACAGACTCACGAAGCCCAAGATCAACTATCTGCAATTCTATTGATGAGGAAGGGTTGGCCTTTTTTATTTCATCAAGGGCGGTCTTTCCTCGTTCTTTATTGCGGCAGGCCATTATTACATGATAACCCTCTTTAGCAATCTGACAGGCTGCCTGTTTACCTATACCGGCATTTGCTCCGGTTACAATACAAATCTTTTTGTCCATTAGAATTTCCTCCTATTAGACTTACTGGTCTAGACTTATAAGTACAATATAATACATAAAAATATAGCTGTCAAGTTTATAAATGCGATGATATAAATACGATTTTTGAAAGTTATTAAGCTTATTGAAGTCCAACACCACAGTCTTTATATCTCTAAAAAAAATAAGGAATTTCTAACCTACAACTTCATATTCAGCAAATGAAGATATAGTTGGTTATTTCATAAATAGATTGTAAAATTATCGAAAGAGATTCTACAAAAGAAAATAATTTATAGCAGGAAAATCATGAAAACAACAATAACGATAGACAGAGAACAGATAATATCAAAAATAGATGAAAGGCTTTATAGTTCATTCATAGAACATATGGGCAGAGCAGTTTACACAGGAATATACGAACCTGACCACCCTTCTTCTGACAGCTTCGGCTTTAGGAAAGATGTAGAAAAGCATATAGGCCCTCTCAAGCTTTCACACATAAGATACCCTGGAGGAAATTTTTTATCAGGCTACCGTTGGGAAGATGGAATAGGCCCACAGGAATCACGTCCAGTTAGAAGAGATCTTGCATGGTTTGCGATAGAACCAAACCTTGTTGGTATAAATGAATTTGTGTCTTATTGCAGAAGGAATAATATTGAACCAATGATTGGTGTCAACCTTGGAACAAGAGGAGCCCAGGATGCGTCAAACCTTCTTGAATATTGTAATGTTGAGAGCGGAACATATTACAGCGATCTACGCAGATCTCATGGATATGAAAAACCTCACAATATAAAACTATGGTGCCTTGGTAATGAAATGGACGGATCGTGGCAAATTTGCGCAAAAACAGCTGAAGAATACGGACGACTCGCCTGTGAAACTGCAAAAATGATGAAGTGGATGGATCCGGAAATAGAACTAGTCGCTTGCGGAAGCTCATTCAGAAACATGCCTACATTTGGAAGCTGGGAACGAACAGTTCTTAAACATTGTTGGGAATATATTGACTATTTATCACTTCACCAATACTACCAAAATAATGATGGAGATCTGCCTTCATTTTTAGCAAACAGCAATGATATGGATATCTTTATCAAAGAAGTAGCTTCAATATGTTCAGAAGAAAAAAAACGCAGAAAATCAAATCATGATGTTAAACTTTCTTTTGATGAATGGAACGTATGGTACCACTTTCAAAAAGACTGTGATATACCAAAAAAATGGATCTTTCCGCGCCCAGTTGAAGAAGAGATTTATGATTTTGCTGATGCTCTGGTCGTAGGAGGAATGCTAACAACATTAATTAACAATTCTGACAATATTAAAATTGCCTGCATGGCTCAGCTTGTAAATGTGATAGCACCAATAATGACGACTCCAAAAGGTGAAAGCTGGCTCCAAACAATCTATTACCCGTTTTTATACACATCACAAAATGGACGTGGAACAGCAATGAAACTTAAACTTGATTGTGATAAATATTCATGCAAGACTGGCAAGAACATCCCTGTTATTGACTGCGCAGCAGTTCTTTCAAAAGATCAAAAACACTTAAACATCTTCATCATCAATAAAGAACTTGAAAAAAACACCAAATGTGTTATTTCCCTGAATGGATTTAAAACATCAGCAGAAGCCAAACATATCCTATTATCAGCGGAGCCTGATGCAATAAATACCTTGAAAGAAAGTCCTGTTTATCCCAAAAACTATAAAGACGTAAAATTATCAGATGGAAAAGCTGAATTATATATGCTTCCTGCATCATGGAACATGATTAGTCTTGAGCTTTTACCAGTTGCTTAATTCTAAAAAAACAACTTTTTAGCCCTTCCCGGCGAATAAATTATAATTTTTCCTCTTTATACAGTTTTAATAAAAATTAAACTTTATCCAAATATTTCAGCTATATGATTCATAAAGTCTAAATAATAATTTGGAGGAAAAATGAAAAAGCTCATACCTATTTTACTCGGAGCAATTGTACTTGCGTCCTGCGCAACAAATCAAAAGGAAACTACGGCTAAACCGGAAGATTCAAAAGAAAACTCAGCAACCACAACCGAAGAGACAAAAAATGTTTCTGATTTAGTTCCGGCAGAAGGTTCAGCCTTACCATATAACGTATTAGTAACATTACCGAATGGTACAGAAATACGAAACGGAGGCTTCGGCTCTTCAGCTACAGCATGCCCGGATCATAACAATATGTTTTATGCCTTAACAGACAGAGGGCCAAATGCCAAATACACAGGAGAAGCCGGAAAAGGAAAAAAATTCCCAGTTCCTGACTATACCCCAAGAATAGGACTTTTTAAGGTTAATGATAATGGTAGTGTCAGTATGGAAAAAGAAATAACCCTAAAAGATCCATCAGGAAACCCAATAACAGGACGACCTAATCCAGAAGGAAGAGGGACAACAGGCGAGATTCCATATGACAATGATGGGAATGTTCTATATTATGATGATTACGGCCTGGATGGAGAAGGTATTGTAGCTCTCAAAAATGGAGAGTTCTGGATTAGTGACGAATATGGTCCTCATATTGTGCACTACAACGCTGACGGTGTAGAACTTGAAAGAATAAGTCCTGTGGGAGTTGAGACAGGTGAGAGAAAACTTCCTGCAGTCTTTAAAAGAAGAAGAGCCAATCGAGGAATGGAAGGACTGGCAATCACTCCTGACGAAAAAACTCTTGTTGGTATAATGCAGTCAACTCTGTACAATCCATCAAAAAAAGAAGTGACAAACCCTACTCTTACAAGAATTGTTACATTTAATATTGAAACAGCAGAAACACACCAGTACCTTTACAGACAAAACACTAAATGGCTTTCTAACTCTGAAATCCGTGCAATAACTGACAAAGATTTTCTTGTAATTGAAAGAGACGGAAAGTTCTCTGGAGCAGAAGAGGCACAAAAACATATTTACAAGATAAGTCTTGATGGAGCATACGATGTATCAGGAGATTTTGACTCCCAGGAAGGTCTACTCATTAATGAAAAACCACTTGAGCAGTGTTCATGGGAAGAACTGGAAACAGCAGGAATTACTCCTGTAAAAAAAGAACTTGTTGTTGATGTTGTAAAAACTGCGGTAAATCACTACCCACACGAAAAAATGGAAGGCATATGGATTATCGACAATAACACACTTGGAATTCTTAATGATGACGATTTTGCGGTCTCAGTAAAAGACGGTGAAGTTGTTCAAAAGATTCTTCCTGGTGCGGATGTTGTTGACAGCAACAAACTATACATAATTAAGCTTGAAACACCTTTAGAATAAACACTCCAAGAGTATAGCTTTGAAGATTCCCCCTTTTCATGGCTATACAAAACTTCAAAGCTGTTGAGAATATCTCAACAGCTTTGCTTCACAAAGAAGCCCCCCACTCTTAAGTAGTAGTCTTTTTTACAAGTTCAAAAAGAATAATGCAAACAATAAATATACCGCCACAAATCCATACTGTGTATACATAAAAAATACGAATCAACAGAACCCCAACAAAGCACCCAAAAGCAAACACCCCAATAATAACAAGATATAGAAGCCCTTTCTCCAAATACTTTTTATCCTTTGAACTTAAAAAAGTGTATAGAGCATCAGCTGAAGAACGAAGCATCCCTGTGCACATAGTAGTAGCAAAAGGCATACCTTTGAGATCCCTAAAAGCACTATACTGAATAGCTGTAATAAAAGATATTGTACAAGTAACGACCGGATACCAAGCTTCCTTATCTGGCAAAAAAGGGACCCAAAAAACACAAAAAGCTTCTATAATAAGGACAATTACCTGCCAATTATATTTCATATGATCTTCAAACCATTTTTTAATTTCAGAGCAAACAAAACCTCCAAGAACAAAAGCGGCAATGGGAAAAAGATATCGAAAAGCTGAAAGATCTCCATAAGCAAGATGAATTCCAAATAAAACAACATTACTCGTCTGAGCATTAGCAAAAACTTGACCTTTCAAAATATAGGTATATGCATCAAATATACCACCACTAATAGTCAACAAAATACTAACGGAAAGCATTTGCGATGGATTTGATAATTTATTCAAAGAGGAGCTCCTTGTTGTTACAAATTGAAGTAAGCTGATTATAACCCTTATTAACTCATAAAAAAAAGGGATCACAAGACTGTAATCCCTTTAATTTCCAAAAGTAGCAGATAAATTTATTTATCAAGCAAAGACAATGCTCCATAAACAAAAAAACCTACGCCCACAGTTAACCCATCTTCATCCACATCAAATTTTGGATGATGGTTCATATAACATGCGCCTTTTTCAGGGTTACCTACACCAAGCATCATAAAACATCCTGGAGCTATAGAACTGAAAGCTGAAAAATCTTCTCCGCCCATCATTGGAGGCATTGAGAAAATCTTTTCTTCACCATAAACGTCTTTCATAGTCTTTGTGATAATTTCTACTGTATCAGGATCATTCACAACAGCTGGATATGTAAACTCAAACTCTATTTCATAAGTTGCGCCGTGAGCTTCTGTAATACCTTTTACAATACGCTCAACATAAGCTGGTATTTTCTCTCTGAAATCAGTTGATACACCTCTGGCATTCATTCCAAGTTCTACATAACTAGGAATAACATTATAAGCCTCTCCAGGTGTTTTAAATTTAGTTGTAGAAAAAACGACCTTTTCCATAGCTCCGGTGTAGCGAGAAACTATATGCTGAAGATTAAGAACGACCTCAGCTCCGATAGAAACAGGATCTATAGTCTGTTCAGGAGAAGAAGAATGCCCACCCTTTCCAATAATCTTAAGCTTGCAATTCATTCCGTCCGCGGTTATTGGACCAGGGGTCAAACTCATCATTCCGCAAGGAGCAGCAGGCCCAACATGCAGACCAAGAATATTATCAACACCTTCCATTACACCAGCAGCCACCATTTGAGAAGCTCCTCCTGGCGGAACCTCTTCAGCATGTTGAAAAAAGAAACGAATCTCTCCATTTATTTCATTTTTCATAGTTGAAAAAACTTTTGCGACTCCTAAAAGAACCGCGGCATGACAATCATGCCCACAGGAGTGCATAACTCCCGGATTCTTTGAAGCATACTCAACATCATTTTCTTCAGGCATTGCAAGCGCGTCAATATCAGCTCTTAAAGCTATGGTCTTTCCACCTTCTTTTCCAATAAGACGAGCCATAACACTTGTTTCTGTTGGACGGGACAATTCAAAGCCGCCAAAGGATTCAAGCTGTTCATAAATAAATTTAGAAGTCTCATACTCTTTAAAACTTAGTTCAGGATTAGCATGAAAATGACGCCTCCAGGCAATAACATCTTCTTTAACTTTTTCAATCATCTGCTGTAATTCAGCTTTGTCTTTCATTGTCTTTCTCTCTTTTTGAAAAATTCGCCTTCCAAGAAGGAAGGCGAACAGAATTATAGTTCTTTAGTTAATTATTTTAAATCCCATTCATTGACATCGTAGAATGTTCCATAAAACCTTGGCTCTCCCTTAATAAGCTGGTCAGAAACACCAAGCAGCTCATGATAAGAGTAGATTGTTATAAGAGGAAGTTCATCATATATAATCTGCTGTATTCTACTATAAATCTGATGGCGTTTTGAAGGATCCGGTTCATTACGACCTTCATCAAAAAGTCTATCTACTTCATCATTCTTGTAAAAAGACATATCATATGGTGAAGAACTCTGATACAAAGAAGATATTCCATCAGGATCAAGCAAAAAGTTATTTCCAATAAAGACTAAATCAAAATCATGACCAACAGCTTTCTTTAAAACTGTAGGAAAATCAAATTTATTCATTTTAACCTTAATTCCTGCTTCAGCGAAATTCTGAGCAACAATATTTGCGGCCTGTTCACGATCTTTATTTCCTATTGGAACAACAAATTCAAGCTCTCTTTCAGGATCCCATCCAGCTTCAGCAAGCAATTCTTTTGCTTTATCAACATTATGAGGATAAGGAGGAATACTCTTATCAAGATAAGGATTCATTGATGTTAAAGGCGGATCAACAATTTCTCCTGAACCTTTAAGAATATTTTTTAGAATACTTTCCCTATCCATAGCATATGCAAGAGCCTGTCTTACACGCTTATCTTTTATACGACTTACATTGAAAAGAATCATCTGAACACTTGTATTTGGTTCAGTTTTTGTTCTTATATTACTTAAACCCATAACTGTTTCAAAATCTGTACTTGGAATAAGCCCTATACCTGTTCCGGTATTAAAGTGTATTTCACCAGTTTCAAGTTTAGCAGCCATATTGGTAGCAGGTACAAGAGTAATGAACATATGCTCAATCTTTGGAGCGCCTCTGAAATAATCATGATTTGCTACATATTCAACGTATTGATCTTTCTCGTATTTAACAAACTTATAAGCGCCGCTTGTAACCGTAGGAGAAGCAAAATATGGAGCCTTGTTGAAATCTTCAGCAGGAATATCTTTAAGAACATGTTTTGGTATAATTCTCATATTAACACCAATCTGTTCTCTGATAATATTAACATCAATAGATTTTACAAGCTTAATTTCCAGAGTTTTATTATCAACTATAGTTATAGCTGATAATTCTGTTTCACCTTCAGGAAGTTTTCCATTAGAGCCCAGTCCTGGAAAATACTTAAGATAGCCACTGATAGCACTGTCTATTTTGGGGTTTGCTATTCTATTTATTGTAAAAGCAACATCCTCTGATGAAACAGGCTGTCCGTCAGTCCAATTAGCCTTATCATTTATTTTGATAAGTAATGTTGTCGGATCTTTTAATTCAAAAGTATCAGCCAAAAGAGGCTCAAACTTCAGCGGCTCTACCATTCCAAGCAGTGAATCAAGTATAGGTTTCTGATCATACTGTGAAGCTACACTTGGACAGTTTACCGGGTTAAAAGTTATAGGTGGATTTACCTGGCCTATAAAAACAGTCTTGTCTTCCGCGCTCTTTGTTTCTGCCTCCACGCTGCTATCGTCTTTGGAACATGAGCCCAAAAACAAAAGAGCAACAGTAACAGTGAGAATGCCCGCTATTAGCGATTTACTGATTCTTTTATGTTTTTGCATAATTCATTCTCCTCCTATGAGAAATATTTTTATTGGATTTTTTTAGGATCCAGTGCGTCGCGCAAACCATCACCAATAAAGTTAACAGAAAGCACGGTGATTACGATCATTAGTCCAGCCGGAACCCACAACCAGGGTTCATGAGCTAATATTGTCATTGATTGAGCATCAGTTAAGATATTTCCCCAACTTGATCTTGGAGGCTGTACACCCATACCAAGAAAACTTAATGAAGACTCTGCGATAATAGCGTTAGAAACTCCAAATGTAGCATTTACCAGAATTGGAGCCATAATGTTTGGAAGAATATGCTTAAAAATGAGGCGTAAATCAGAATAACCAAGCACACGTCCGGCTTTTATATAATCCTGATTTTTAATGGTAAGAATACTGCCTCTTATTATTCTGGCAATGGGAGGCCAACCTAAAACTCCAAGAGCAAAAATTATATTGGACATCGCAGGGCCAAGAATACTTACCATAACAAGTATCACTATAAAAAACGGGAAAGACATAATTATGTCTGTAAATCTCATAATAAGAGAATCTACCCATCCGCCAAAATATCCAGCAAGTGTTCCAAGAATTCCACCAATAATTACATAAACAATAACTGTTCCAACTCCTACAAGAAGTGAAACACGAGAACCATATAACAAGCGTGTAAAAACATCACGGCTTACAAGATCTGTTCCCAGAATATGCTCAGAAGAAGGCGCGGCCTCAAAAGACTGAGACAATTCATACGGGCTATAGGGAGTTAAAAGCGGTGCGAATATTGCTGACAAAACTATAAGAGCAAAAACAATACTGCCAATCATTGCAGGCTTATGACGGAGGAATCTCCTCCAGACTGAATTAGAATTATCCATTTTAGTACCTCGTTATTCCTTAATTCGCGGATCAACAATCCTGTAAGCCAAATCAGTCAAAAGATTTGACGCAACTACAAAGAGTGCTGACAAAAGATTTATAGCCATTAAAACCGGATAATCTCTTGAATTGATTGATTGAATTGTAAGCTGTCCAATTCCAGGCCACTGGAAGATCTGCTCAGTAACAACTGCTCCACCTATAAGAAGAGGAATGTCCAAACCAATAACAGTGATAATTGGAATAAGCGCGTTTTTTAAAGCATGACGCCCAATAACAATAACTTCTTTAAGCCCCTTTGCTCTGGCAGTTCGAAGATAATCCTGATTCAGAACATCCAACATACTTGAACGAACATATCGAACCATTTTTCCGGATATTGAAAGGCTTAGAACTGCTACTGGAAGAATCAGGTGTTTTACACGGTCGCCAAAATCAGCAGCCTTGCCCAAACTATACATTCCTCCGGTGGGCAGCCAGTGCAAATTAAGCGAAAATATAAAGATGCCAAATAATCCAAAAAAGAAACTTGGAACAGAAATTCCAATAAATGACAAACCGGTTACAGTATGATCAAGCGCAGAATATTGTTTGGTTGCGCTGATTATTCCTATTGGAATGGCAATAATATAAGCAACAAGCATTGAGATGCCCATTAAAAGAAGGGTCGGCCCAATACGATAACTTAATATTTTCGTTACAGGCTCGTAGCTTGAATAAGAATAGCCAAAATCGCCATGCAGAACATTTCCAAGCCAAACAAAATATTGATATATCATTGGCTTATCAAGTCCAAGTGAAGCCCTTTTAGCCTCTAAATCTGCCGCTGTGGCATTAGGATTAAAAAAAGCGTCTACAGGATCTCCGGGAGCCAATGAAATAAGAATAAAATTAAACAATGTAACAAATAATAAAATTGGAATGGTTATAAGCAGCCTTTTCCTTAGTTGATTTCTCACAAAAATACCTCTTTATCTCTTTTAGCGCTTATTACTGCGTCGTGTTCTCTTACGTGGATCAGGAATTGGATAAGCTTCAAGAAGCCCCTTGGTATAAGAGTCTTGAGGGTTACTAAAGATATCTTTTGTTTCACCCACTTCTACAATTCGTCCTTTATTCATAACCGCAATTCGATCGCTAATATATTTTACAGCTCCAAGACCATGGGCAATAAAAAGGACTGTTAAATTAAGCTGCTGCTGAAGATCTTTTAGCAGATTCAGAATCTGTACCTGAATTGAAACATCCAAAGCAGAAACCGGTTCATCACAAATTAAAAGTTTAGGATTTACACTAAGCGCTCTTGCAATTCCTATACGCTGTCTCTGCCCTCCAGAAAACTCATGCGGAAACCTGTCCGCTCCACCTTGGGCAATTCCAACCATATCAAGAAGTTCTTTTACGCGTTTATCTCTATCTGAATGCTCTTTCATCCCATGAACCTTCAAAGATTCTGAAAGGACATCACCTATCCTCATTCTTGGATTCAATGAAGAGTATGGATCCTGAAATACAATCTGCAGATCTTTTCTGGCTTCCATAAGCTCAATGCCCCGAAGCTCTGTAAGATTTTTTCCATTACACCAAATCTTGCCATCTGTAGCATCTTCAAGCCTGACTATAAGGCGTCCTAATGTAGACTTGCCACAGCCAGACTCCCCTACAAGACCAAGAGTCTCGCCCTTGTAGATCAAAAAGGATACACCGTCTACAGCTTTAACATATTCCTGCTTTTTGTGTCCAAATCCGCTTTTCTCTATTGGGTAATATTTTTTTACCCCCTGAACCGCCAAAAAAGTTTTTCCGGGTTCTGTTACATAAGCTTCAGTATTCATTTATTATCTCCAAGCCAGCACCGCATTTTATGATTGGGAAAAACATCAAAAAGAGGCGGAACCTCTGTTTTACAAACATCCATTGAAAATGAACAACGCTCACAAAAGCGACATCCTTTCGGCATATTCTGTAAACTGGGAACATTCCCCGGAATTGATTTGAGTCTCTCTGTAAAATCATCTGAAACATTAGGAATAGAAGCTAAAAGCCCTTTTGTGTAAGGATGCTGAGGATTTTCAAAAAGTTCAAAGACATCAGCTTCTTCAACAACCTGCCCAGCATACATAACAAGCACTCTGTCAGCCGTTTCAGCAACAACCCCAAGATCATGCGTTATCAAAAGAATAGAAGATTCAGATTCAAGTCTTAATTCTTCCATTAAATCCAGTATTTGAGATTGAATAGTTACATCCAAAGCAGTTGTTGGTTCATCAGCAATTAAAAGCGACGGAGAGCAAATCATTGCCATTGCTATCATTACCCTCTGGCGCATTCCTCCAGATAATGTGCCAGGATAATCTGAAAAAACTTTTTCAGGTCTTGGTATTCCAACCTTTTCAAGCCATTCAATACATAGCTTTTTAGCAGCCTCTCCTTTTAGCCCCAAATGAAGCTCGACAGGTTCAAGTAATTGTCGTCCAACAGTAAGCACAGGATTCAAAGATGTCATTGGTTCCTGAAAAATCATGGAAAAACGGTTTCCTCTAAGCTTTCTCATCTCCTCAGAAGATAAGCTTCGAAGATCATGACCATCAAAAAAAGCATCGCCCTGTTTAATAAATCCATTCTTTCCCAAAAGCCCCATCAAAGAAAGTGCGGTAACACTTTTACCGCAACCAGATTCTCCAACGATGCATAGGACCTCACCTTTCTTTATATTAAATCCAACATTTTCAACTCCAACTATTTCTCCATCATCTGTGTTAAAAGCTACCTGTAAATTATCAACAGTTAGTAAAGTATCCAAAATCTCCCTTCTTAAAATGGCCCAAATTTTGTAGTTTAATAATTTTTACGAGATATTTTTTACGTATTCGTTAATTAGGCCATTTGAATGCTATACTTGCAAATCTTGTGCCAACATTTCCTGCAAAAGAAGATAATTTATTACATAATATACATTTATAATATTTTATAAAAAGTCAATTTTTTTATATAGATTGGCTCATCATACAATATTGTAGGAAATAAGATCCTCACCTACAATATTGTAAGCTCTTTTTATAGTAGGAATTATATATATTTTGATTCTTTAACAATATTATTTGGCTAAATATTTATCATCTCAAATAATCTTTATAACCCAACCTTCTGAAACGCTAACACTAAAGTCACAGTAGTTTTGAAAGCCTCTCATTTTTTTGATACAATACAAAAATATGGGAAAGACAAACGCAGTTCGACTACTGGAAAGCCGTGGAATAGATTTTGAACTAACAGAATATGAGGTTGATGAGAACAACCTGAGCGCTGTATCTATAGCAAAAAAAGCAGGACTTAATATTGATAATGTTTTTAAAACATTGGTACTAAGAAGTGATTCCGGAGAAATATTTGTTTGCGCAATTCCAGGAGCTTATGAACTTAATCTAAAAAAGGCTGCAAAAGAAGCAGGCTACAAAAAAGTAGCTCTAATACACGTTAAGGAGATTTTACAGCTTACAGGATATATTCGTGGTGGCTGTTCACCTGTCGGTATGAAAAAAAATTATCCTGTTTATATTGATGAAACCTGCATGATGCATGACAGTATTTTTGTCAGTGCTGGTAAGCGTGGACTTCAAATAAAAATTGCACCAGAAGATTTGGTTGAAGTAGTGTCAGCAGAAGTTGTAGACCTGGTTTAATTAAATCTTGGAATCTTCACAGGAATAATACATCTTAATTGCACAGTATTAACAATATATGTACACAAATTTCACACATTAAAGCTTTATATTGTATCTATCATTTTATTCAGCCTGAGTAATCAGGCAACTTCCTCCTGAGAAAAGGGTAACCATGGACAAGTGCACTTTCTCTCAGGAGATTTTTTTTATCCAGTCTATTCAATTCTACAAATAAAGCCCGAGTTTATAACTTTTTATAATATATCTAATTACTCATAAGGATAGTTTATTGATTTTTTTAGAGACAGCTAAAAAAAGAGCACCCAGTCATAAGACTGGATGCTCTAAATATAATATAGGGGGATTCTTTTTAAATTGATTCCAATTCACATTCAATAAGCCAAGCTTTAATTCCTTCGTTAGGAAACTTCTCCTTAAGCTTTTTAAGATCTTCCATTATTTGCTCTTCGTTCCCCTTATCAAGGTAAACCAAAAACATAACATTGGTCTCAGGCCAAACAGCAGAGCCTTCTCGCCAGCCATTGCCGCCTCGCCCATAGACAGGATGTAAATATGTTAAAGACTCTCCATAACCTGCCAATTCAAGAATCTCTATAATATCAGCCTCAATTGCCTGATTGGAAATTATTTCAATCTTTTTCATGCTGTTTGCTCCTCAATCACACGACGTTCGTTGTTATTTTTTTTCTTTTTATCTTTTCGACCATTAACCAATGAATAAACGACCGGTGTAATTACAAGGGTTATAAGAGTACTTCCTGATAGCCCTCCAACAATAGTTTTACCTATTGGACTAATAAGATCTCCTCCTGCCCCCGGAAAAAACGCCATTGGAACCATTCCAAGAATAGTAGTCAAACTTGTCATAAGAACTGGTCTAAGACGGCTTTTAGCACCTTCAATAATGGAGTCATAGACAGTAGATCCACGCTTTCTTAAAAGATTCATATAATCAACCATTACAATACCATTGTTAACAACAATTCCAACCAGAACAACCATTCCTATAATAGAAAACAGACTAAGAGTAGAACCGGTAATTACATAAACCGCGACAACTCCGATAAGAAGCAATGGAATAGAAAAGAATATTATAAAAGGGTCAACAAGAGACTCAAACTGACTTGCCATTATTGCAAAAATCATCATCAGAGCGACAATGGCAACCGTCAGTAGTGTAGGAACCATTTCTGCAATACTCTGCCTGTCTCCTGAAAATTCATAGCTTACACCATCAGGAAGGATGAGTTTTTCATTTAATAGAGATTCAATCATAGGTTGAATCTGGTTAGAAGCAAAGCCTTCTTCAAGATCTGCGGTGACATGAACAGTTCTTGTTTCATTCTCACGTGAAATACTCAAAGGACCAGTGCCCTCTTCATAGCTTACAAGATTTGAAAGAGGAACATTTGTACCATCACTCGCTACAATAAACATTGAATCAAGATCCTGTAATTCTGTTCGTTCATCCTCTGAGAGCTGAACAATAACATCAAGTTCATCAGCATCATCCCAATAAGAAGTTGGCGTTGTTCCATCAACAAGATAATTAATAGCGTTTCCGATTGTTGAAACAGTTAATCCGTAAGCCGCAGCCTTATCCTTATCAATAACAATCTGATATTCAGGCTGCCCTTCATCAAGGTCAGTAACAGGGTCTACTGCCTGAGGTATATTCTCTTTGATAAGATCTTTAATTTCGTCAGCAGTCTCTTCCGCGAGATCAATATTGTCCGAATATACAACAACATCAATTGGTGAATCAGAACCAAAAGTCATACCAGAATCAATGGTTATTTCTGTATCAGGAAAGTCATTTAGGTGCTTTCTGAGAACCTTCTCTATGTCAGCAGCTGAGGTGGTTTGTTCTGTGACATCAGGAAGAGATATCTCTACAGTTCCTTCATTATCGCCTGAACTACTCATAGCGTTTCCACCACCTACACTCATACTTATATGCGTATAACCGGAAATCTCATCTTCTATGACATCAACAAAGGCAGACATAATCTTTTCTGTATAATCCATTGTTGTACCAACTGGAAGTGTAAAATCGACAGAGACCTGATCATCAGACTCACTTGATGGAAACATACTAAGTCCCATAGAAGTTATTTTTAGTGCAGACATTATAAAAATTACAACAACAAGTGTAATAACAAGAAGTCTGTTAGCAAGCGAGAAAGTTAAAACCTTTTTATATAAGTTCTCAAGACCTGTAAGAATCCGCTCACCAAAGTTATACATTGATTTAATAACTCTATTCTTTATTGGTCGCTGAACATGGGTATATATCTTTATCAAGCGACTACACAAAGCAGGAACAAGAAGTATTGCTGTCAAAAATGATACGATAAGAGATATTACAACTGTAAAAATCATATCGCTGAACATCTGACCTATCATTTCAAGGCCGTCTTTCCAGATGATCATTGGAACAAATACTCCAAGAGTTGTTAATGTTGAAGCAACAATAGATGTAAACATTTCATGCGAGCCAAGAATAGCTGCAGGCCTAAGCTTTGCCCCTCTCTCTCGGTATTGATATATATTCTCAAGAATAACAATCGAGTTATCGACAATCATTCCAAGACCAAGAATCAATCCTGTTAATGACATCATATTTAGCGTTATACCAAAGAAGTACATTGCCATCAGCGTAATAACAATAGAAACAGGTATTGAAATACCAATAATTATAGTACTACGAATATTTCTGAGAAAGAGAAAAAGAACAAGCATTGCAAGAACAATTCCCTGCCAAGCCGAGTTATAAACCTGACTCATAACAGAACTGATATATTCAGTATCATCATAGTAAAGCTCAACTGTGACACCCTTTGGAAGTTCATCATTTATCGCTTTAATTTCTTCTTTTACTTCTTTTGCTATACTGACAGAATTACTGTCACTTTCTCTTGATACAGAAATTGAAATAGCTTGCTTTCCATCTATATAGTAGATACTATCCTTGTCCTCTATGCCTTCATAAACATCAGCAACATCTTCAAGTCTTACAACATTTGAACGATTAACTGAAGTTATCGTACTGCTTGTTTCTACTGTATCTACTACTGTCCTGGCTATTTCTTCGACAGAACCATACCTTTCGTCGATTCTAAGGTCATACTCCATTCCATCTGTATCTATTGAACCACCTGAAATCTGTAAGTTCCTTGCTGACAGGGCTGTAGTAACTGTACTGGCAGTGATACCATAAGCTTCAAGTCTTTCTTTAGAAAGATCAACTCTTACTGCCCTGGTTTCACCTCCAGTAACATCCGCAGATGCAACACCTGCAACTCTTTCAAGTCTTGGTTGAACAACATCCTCTGCAAGTCGCTTTAAAGTATCAGCAGATTCATCTCCTCTCATAATAAGCGTCATGATAGGTTCGCTGTTTCTATCAAACTTCATAATAATAGGAGTTGTCGCGTCATCAGGAAGACTGTTCTTTATCTGATCCAGAGAGTCTCTAATGTCAGTAGTAGCCTCATCCATATCAATATCCCAGTCAAATTCAAGGATAACCATACTGGTTTCTTCACTTGAAGTAGATGTAAGCTCATCAAGCCCACTTACATTTGAGAGCTGTTTTTCAAGTAACTCAGTAACTGACTGTTCCATCTCTTGAGGACTTGCCCCATCAAGTTCTGTATAAACCAATGCTACAGGAGGATCGACATCAGGAGTCAATTCTACTGCCAAATTGGGGATCATAAATGCTGCAACGCCTAGTAGCAATACAGTAATTATTGCTACGGTTACCGGCCTGTTAACCGATACTTCTGAAAGATTCACATAAGCCCCCTATTCCACAACCCGGACATCTGTTCCATCAGATACATTAGACAGACCTCTTGTAATAACAACATCACCTTCAGAAAGTCCATTTATAATTTCAACCTCTTCTGAAGAGCTTAATCCGAGAGTAACGGTTCTACGTTCAGCCTTTCCATCTTTTACAACATAAACAACATCATCATCGTAGTGTGTTGAAAGAGCATTACCTGAAACCACTATAACATCAATAGATTCCTTAATTATCAGCTTCATTGAAGCAAACATTCCAACCTTTATACGTTTATCATTTCCCAAAAGTGATAAAGAAATCTCCTGAGAACGTGAATCCGTATCAAGAACAGGACTAATTTCGCTTACCTGAGCTTCAAAAAACACATCTGGATAAGCATCAAAAGAAACCTCAGCAACAAGCCCCATTTTCACATATTGAACATATCTTTCAGGGATAAAGGTTTCTATCTGTAGAGAATCCAGATCTCCAATAGTAGCGATCTCTGAACTTGTACTAACAGTCTCTCCTTCATCAAAATTGATCTCAGTTATTGTTCCGCTGACAGTAGCTCTAACAGCGCTTTTACTGTAAACCTTTCCGGGCTGAGAAGGATCTACATAGGCAAGAACACTTCCCTTTCTAACATAATCGCCAAGCCCTACATTAATAGAGACAAGTTTTCCATCTATATCTGGGAAAATGTCTACAGAAGAAGAGGAAGCAACATCACCATTAACCTTAATATATTTTTGAACTGTACCTCTTTCTACAGGCTGAACTTCTACAGCAACAGAACTATCTTCTTCAGACTGGGTAGAGTCAGCACCTGGCATCATACCAGCACCGCCTGGACCACCGGGGCCCATTCCGCCGCCTGCGCTACTACTTTTTCCCATAAGGATAGGAAAACTGGCTATTCCTGCTGCGATAAGGATTAACAAAATGATTTGTACTATTCTATCGCCTTTGCTTTTCTTTTCTTTACTCACTGTGAAACACTCCTGTCTGTCTCGTTTTTAATGGTGTCAAGACTCTCAAGACCAAGCGCGTACCTGAGATCTATAAGTTCTGAAAGATAATCATATTGGCTCTCAAGGCATTCTTGCTTGGCACTAATATAATCCTGCTGAGCATCTTCTACATCGAGACGCTCAGTCCCTCCCTGCTCATAACTTTCCTCACTTTTATCATATGTTAACTTTGCTAATTCTACATTAAGCTCAGACATTTCTAGAGTTGAAGCTAAAGTTTTCAACTGTTCTACTATATTAATTATCTCAAGCTTTGCGTCTTTTATTGTATCTTCTAGTGACATTTTAGCGGACTCTATCTGATCATCAATTCCCTTTATTGTATTATTTGTTGATGAACCAGGAATGTAGTCATCTAAAGGAATGCTAAGAGATAGTCCCAGGCTTAATGAATCAGAAAGCTTGTCACTAAAAGAAGCATCTCCAAAAGCATCGTTCACTCCGGCATACCATGAAGTCGATAATCCCAAGCTTGGAGCCAAACTATTAGAAGCAGTCTTTTTTCGGCTATTTTCCAGAATTTCAATATTCATTAATGCTGACTTGATATCCATTCTATTCATAAGAAATTTGTCTATTAAAGCCTCACTATCAAAATCAGATTTAGAAAAATCCAGACTTCCTTCAATTTCAACTTCAGCATCCGGTTCCAAACCTATAAGTAATAAGAAACTACGCAGCGCTGAATTATATGATTCTAAAGCCTTCAAATATGTTGGCTTTAACTTTGCAGCTGAAACTTTTGCAGACAAAGTTGATAACTCAGTTTCAAGACCATTATTATACAAATTAAGAGTTTGCTGATACCTTCTCTCCGCAAGATCCAGGTTTGCTTTAGCTATATCTATTCCAGCTTTGGTTGCTATTAATGAATTAAAATTATTCTCAACATTATTTATGAGCTCCAATCTATCTGTTTCATAATTTATTTGCTCATTTTCATAATCAAGATTAAGAGCTTTTACTGTATACGCAAGACCAGCTGTGAGAGGAAGCTCAACACCTATTCCCGCTTTCAAAGCCCAATCCATATCAGAATCAGAATCAAGAAGAGCTGTATCACCATCCATTCCAGCAGTCGCTGTAATTTCCGGTAAAAAATTATTCCAGGAACTGCCTTTTTCCCGTTCGGCCGCTGCAAGATCAATTGCCGCAACCTGAAGATCTACATTATTTTCTATTGCTAACTCAATACATTTCTCTTTGGTAAGAACAATGGGAGAGGCCCATCCCGTACCCACAATTGCTGATATTAGCACAAGGCCTGATAAAAGCTTTTTCACAAAAAACTCCTTTTATAGGATATAATAAGATAATGATAAAATTTTTAAATAAAATGAAGTGCCTAGAGGAAGTATTTACAACCTATTACGCATAAAAAAATATGACGAAAGTCATGTTATTAGATTATTATGAGTATATACTTGTGAATATTACACTATTATAATGAATAAATCATGAACAGAAACGCAAACGACAGTATACGTTTAATATCGATCTCTATGTTTATAATCTTCCTGTTACCAGGGATTATGGTTCCTCATTTTATAAGAGAAAACGCAAGGACCATGATAATATACTATTCGTTGTATTCTACAGTCTTCTTCTTGATAATGGGATTGGAATTTATAGAATTTTTTAAGTTTTCTTATAGATATGAGACCTTATTTATTCCAAGAATATTTTTTCTAATAAGAACAATAGTAGTTATTTCTCCTATTTTTTTTGTATTATTCAATTATATTGATTATGGTTCGCTTGATAAAATTTCAAAGTTTGTAATTCATCAAATGACATTTCTTCTAAGCATTCTTCCTTTTTATGCCTATTATGCCTTTTCAAGAAAAACCAGCATAATATTTCTTGTATTGATAAGTCTTGTGGCAATTTTTTCAGATATAAAACCTTTGGAAGACCTTATAAGTGATATTACCTTTCTAAGCTTTCTGATGTACAGACTTTTTACTTATGTACTGCTATACGCGCTTGCATGGCTTTTAGACAAGGAAAAAAAACACATGGATGAAAATAAAACTTTAATGGACAAACTTGTAACATCAGAAGCAAGATCAAGAAATTACGCGGAAAGAGTTGCTCATACAGTTGCTCTTGAAGAAAGAACAAGAATTGCAAGAGACATACACGACAGTCTTGGACACTCTCTAACCGCAATAAAAATAATGCTAGCAAAGGCTGAAGCATACATAAATATAGATGAAAAAGAAACCATAAAAGCAATTAAAGCCGCAAAAGGCTCAGCAGATGACGCGATACGTGATGTTCGCATATCTCTGAAGAACCTTAACGGACAAGAGCTTTCCGGAAACATCAGAACAAGTTTAATACAATTTATTAAAAGTCTTGAAGAAAATGAAATTGAAGTAAGCTATAAAATCACAGGAAATGAAGAAGATTTTAATTATTCAGTTCTTTTAAGCCTTTATCGTTTTGTTCAAGAAGGAATTACCAATATCTTAAAACATGCTTCAGCCAAGCATGTCTATTTGGATATAGACTTTAAAAAGAATGATGCAAAATTTGTATTAATGGATGATGGAAAAGGTTTTAATTTCACACCAGAAATGCTTACAGAAGATGAAAGTGATCATTACGGTCTTAATGGATTGTTTCGCCGCATTGAACTTGTAAGAGGGAGCCTGACTGTAAATT
Organism: Spirochaetaceae bacterium; assembly: GCA_028527945.1. GTDB lineage: Bacteria > Spirochaetota > Spirochaetia > UBA9216 > UBA9216 > Thalassospirochaeta. Next base: position 1,997 of record JAQQAK010000278.1, on the reverse strand, counting down.
CAACTCCAGGCAAAGGAACAAAACTTACAGCATATGTCCCTAAAAACCCCCTTGAAATAATGGAGGAGAGATGAAAACAATAAAGGTTGCAGTTATAGATGACCAACATCTCATCAGAGAAGGAATAGCTTCATTACTGGATCTTCAGGAAGGAATAGAAGTTGTTGGCAGCGCTGAAAACGGCCAGAGGGGACTAAACCTAATCCACGAAAAAAAACCTGATGTAGTCTTGATGGATATAAGAATGCCGGTTCTTGATGGAATTGCGGCAACTCAAAAATTAAAAAATGAAGGTGATAAAGCAAAGATAATAATGCTTACAACCTTCAATGATGAAGAATACATTGTCAAATCGCTAAAAGCTGGTGCAATTGGTTATTTAATGAAAGACATTCCGGTAGAAGAGCTATCAGACGCTATAAAAATGGCAATGAATGACAGATACCAGATAGACAAAAATATTATGGGAATACTTATTAATAAAATTGATCATCCCGTAAAAAATAATTCCTACTCAGAAGAACATCAAACTATCTGGAATAATTTCTCTCAAAAAGAACAGGAAATTATAAAATGCCTTGCAAGAGGCGACTCTAATAAAGAAATTGCTGAACAAGTATATCTTTCAGAAGGTACTGTAAAAAACTATATATCAAATATTCTTGTTGCGCTGGGTGTAGCTGACAGAGTGAAAGCAGCCATTCTTGCGAACAAGAATGGCTGGATATGGTAAAATCTTTATAAACAATAACCTATTCAGAAAACTCTTTTCGGCCTTTGTACTCAATGGAAAGGATTTGCCCTTCGGTATCGAGAGCCACATCACCAAAATATTTACAGCCAACAGCCTTATCTGAAGAAGTAGACAAGTCTTCATTATCTTCAAGGCAAGTTACTGTCCAATGATAAATGTTATAATAATCCTTATCAGTCTTTTCAACGCTAAGCTTGACATTTTCTCCATAGTTGTCAATTTCAGGTAATAATTTATGTATTTTTGCATTTACAGCTTGTTCAGCTTTTGCCCAAGTACTATCTTTCACAAAATTTACACTGTCTCCAGTCTCTGAAGAAAAGACTGGAGCGCCAATTAAAATTATCATCATTCCCAAAACACAAATAAATATTCTTGATTTCATATCTATTACTCCTATATTGTTCTTTCTATATTTTTCTAAAAGAACCATGTTTATGTGTGTAAAAGATAACAGTCCTAAATGAAACTATAGTGTAGAAAACATATCAAGTTAGTGTTGCTTTAATGGGAATTCAATGTCGCAATAGCCAAATTGAAAACGACTGTTCCCGTATCAGTATTATGGACGCTAATTTTGCTGTCATTATTTTCAGCGATAGCATTTGAAATGGCAAGGCCCAATCCTCGCCCTTCATAACCGGAGTCCTTACTTCTAAATAATCTGTTAAATAATAATGGGAGTTCTTCCTCAGAGACACAGCCCGGATTTTCTATGCTTACAGTCAATGTATGCTCGTTTTTATTTACATAAATATAAATGTTTTCTCCGACAGCAGTATTATTTATCGCATTTATAACAAGATTATTAAATATTCTATATAATCCCTTTTTGTCAAATAGTATTTCTGAATCAAGATTTTGAGAACCTAATTCTAATTTTATATTCTTTTTATCAGCAACAGATTTAAATCTATCTAAGATTTCAGTCAAAAATGAACGGAGAAGAATTCTTTCTTTGGTAATCTTTATCTCCCCTGTCCTTATCGATGTATAAAGTGACAGCTCGTTCACCATCTCATTAAGTTGCCTTGTTTCTTCTATTAATTTCTCCAATCTTTCATTATCGATCTTCAAGGCTCCATTCAGTGATGCGTCAAGCTGAATTCCTAAAGCTGCAATTGGAGCTTTCAAATCATGTGTTATATCCTGAAGCCAATTAGTTTGCATTTTTTCATTATAAATCAATTCATCCTGTAGTTTTTCCGCGGCACTTGCTGAATCACTTAATTCTTTGATTGGG
>JAQQAK010000277.1 GCA_028527945.1 Spirochaetaceae bacterium | reverse complement strand
AATATTATCTATTTCTTCAAGACTATCAGCCTGAACAAAAATACCATGATTTTGCAGAATTATTATCTGATCAGCTCCACCATTACGGCGATGTTCTTCAAGTCTTTCTTTTATTGTAAGCGCAAGAATATATCCAGGATTTACGACAGGAATCCACAAAGCTTTTTTACCAAAAATTTCTGAGCATATACTCTCTCCATCTTTTGAACAGGTAAGACCATTAATAAGTGTGGGATGAGTATGAACAACATAATTATATGGCAAAAGAAAATGAAGAAGAGTCTCAACACTCGGACGCTTGTCTTCACCCGGTACACGAGAAGCCATCATATCTTTAAGGGCTTCTGCTTCTCTTTCTTCTGAATCTTCCGAATAAGTTTTATCCATCATGCATTTCAACTTTTCAAGATCCACCTTCACAAAATCTTCAGCAGAGATTGTTGCCATTGTTGTCCCCGAAGGTTTTACATACATTATGCCATTTTCTTTAAAAGAAGTGTTCCCACCTCCCGCAAGAACAAAATCTTTATCAGAACCATAACGGTTTGTAACTTCTGCAAGCTCCTGTACTCCCATTCTAATTTCTCCTGCTTAGTACATCTTTTTCATAAGAATACACTTCTTTCATGTATTCAGCTTCTGTAGGAGTATTGTTCATTTCACAAAAATGATCCCAGACTTCTCCAAGCGGCATTGATTTCATTCTTTCTGAAAGAGCCATTCGTCCAATATTGTCGCCTGCTTCCTCCAGTTTTATAAGATCTTCTGTGGGCTCAAGGTAAGCTGCAAGCCATGCCTTTAAAGCAGATCTTGAACCAACAGCGTAGGCTCCTATTCTGTTTACTGAAGCATCAAAGAAATCTAATCCGACATAAACATCTTTATCTTTTCCTGATCGAACAACCTCCTGAGCCATAAAGTTTAAATCATCATTGAAAAGTACAATATGATCAGAGTCCCATCTCATTGGGCGGGAAACATGAAGAAGAAGTGAATTCTGAAACTGAAGAAAGGCTGAAACCTTATCCGCAACAAGTTCTGTAGGATGAAAATGTCCCATATCAAAACAGATCATTTTATTTCTGCTGATAGCATAAGAAAGGTAAAAGTCATTGGATCCGACAACAAAGGCTTCACTGCCTATTCCAAAAAGCTTTGATTCAACAGCGTCTTTTAATTCTTTCTCAGGATATTCTGTCTTAAAAATCTGATCCAGAGATTCCACAAGAATTTTTCTATAACCAAAACGATCTGCTGGATAATCTTTTGTTCCATCTGGAATCCATAGATTATGTACTGAAGGACAGCCCTGCTGCCGTCCAAAATAAGCAGCAATTTCTCTGGCTTTCTCTGTATGAGCAATCCAAAAATCTCTTATGGCCTTATCTTTTGATGATAAAGTAAATCCATCGTCAGCCTTTGGATGAGAAAACATTGTACAATTAAAATCAAGTTTAAGATTTTGCTCTTTAGCCCATTTAACCCAACTTTCATAATGTTTTGGTTCTATTTTATCACGTTCAACTTTTTGTCCCGCAAAATCTCCATAACTTGCGTGGAGATTAAGTCTATGATTTCCGGGAATTAGCTTTAGAGCAAATCCAATATCGCCTCTAAGCTCTTCAAGAGTTCTGGCCTTCCCCGGATAATTTCCAGTTGTCTGAATACCACCTCCACCAAGAGCAGCGTCCGGAGTCTCAAAACCACCTACATCATCAGCCTGCCAGCAATGCAGACTTAGAGAAAACTCTGATAAACTTTTTAGAGCCTCATCAATATCAACACCGACTTCAGCGTAACGCATTTTTGCATAGTTATATCTATCTGACAATTCAATCCTCCTAAAAAGCGTTTTTCCCAAAAAAACAAAATCATTCAGACAGGAAAAACAAAACATAAAACTTTGAGAGTATAATTTCTCAAAAATTAAAAATACAATTGAACTTATTAAAACATTTTATGGTAAATAAAAGACTTCTTTTAATGGTATTGATACAGGAGATTCATCCTCGTTAACTTCCATAATGTCAGCCATGTAATGCCACCATTTTTGTACAACAGGATTTTTTCCTAAATCCTGCGAGCCTGAATCTCCTTTTATTTTTTGTACACCAAAAAGAAGATTTGTTTCTTCATCAAAAAATATACGATAATCATAAACACCGCTGTCACTAAGCAGCTTTTTCAATTCAGGCCAGATTGCGTCATGACGTTTTTTATATTCATCACGCATTCCAGGTTTTAATTTCATTTTAAAAGCGGCAGTACTCATTTTAAGCCGCCTTCCGTGTAATCTTTTTTCCAGCTTTTATCTGATCAAGAATCATAGGTAGTAATACTGCGACAACAAGTAAAGTTCCTGTTGTAATTATCATTACTTTTCCGGAAATATTTAAAAGTCCCATACCAAACTTTAAATATCCTAAAAGGAATATCGATATAATTACACCAAAGATATTTCCTTTGCCACCATTAATTGATACACCGCCAAGAACTACAAGTGTTATAATTTCCATATCCCAGCCTTCAGCAATATTAGGCCTTGTAGATCCAATACGCGAAGTAAGCAGAACTGCCGCGATACCGCAAAAAAGTCCATTAAGAACAAAATTGGTAAATCTAATACGTTTGACCGGAACTCCGCTAAAACGCGCGGCACTTGTTGAGTTTCCTATAGCGTAAACCTTTCGGCCGTATGAGCTTTGATGTAAAATGTACCACATCACTACTGCCAGCGCAAGAAAAAGTACAAGCTCAAACGGGATGAGTGTGTCTCCAACATATCCCTGCCCGAAAAATCCAAAAGACTCAGGATAGGTTGTATATGCCTGATCTTCCAGAACGGCTTTAGCTATTCCTCTAAAAACAGATTGAGTGGCAAGAGTTACAGCGATTGCCGGCATTCCAATAGCAGTTATAAAAAATCCGTTAAAAGCCCCGGCAGCAATACCAACTAAAAGACCAATTAAAACTATTACAGGAGTGCTTGCGCCAGAAGCACTGGCTGCACCCATTGCGAAAGAACATAGAGCAATTATAGATGCAATTGAAATATCAATATCACCGCTCATAATTACAAAGATCATTGGAAGAGCAATTATTGCCTTTTCCATAAAAGTGAAATTTGCATTCATCAAATTAAAGTAATCCAGAAAATATGGTGACAATATTGAAAAAACAATACACATAGTAATAAATATTAAAAGAAGCAAGACTTCCCATTTGGTAAAAATAGTAACTAATCTGGCTTTTACTGTTTTCTCATCAACCAGACGAGACTTGTCTACAAGAGTATTAGTATTTTCCATAATTAAGCACGCCTCCTGTTAAGAAGTAGTTTCTCATTTCTTTTGTCCATCATGGTATTAACAAACATTGCCAAAAGAACGACAAAGCCTTGTATGAACATTTGAAAAAATGGTGAAAGATTTATAACCGGTAAAGCATTATTGATAATGCCAAGAAATAAAGCACCAAGAATAACTCCTGGAACAGCACCTGAACCTCCAGCAATGCTAACACCTCCAAGAACACAGGCAGCAACAGTCTGTAATTCAAACCCGGTTGCTGTTTCATTAACAGCGGCTGCATATCTTGAAGTCCACATAACACCTGCAATTCCACAAAGGATTCCGCTTATTGCAAAAATAATAAAGTTTATTTTTTCTTCTTTTACACCAACAAAACGTGCCGCGACCTTATTGCCGCCGATTGCGTAGACTTCACGGCCTGTCCGTGTATACCGGCTAAAATAATATGTAATTGCTGAAATTATGATAGCAGCCCAGATAAGATTTGTTAGCCCAAGAAAGCTGCCGTGAGGTATAGCCATATAACTCTCAGTCATTTCATGCGCGGTAACCCATTGCCCTTTGCTTAAAACAAAAGTAAAGCCTCTAAAAATACTCATTGTACCCAATGTTGTTATAATTGGAGGAACCTTTCCAAAGGCGACAATGGCTCCATTTATCATTCCCAAAGCAAGACCTATTACAACACCAACAAGAAAAACTATTGCTGCTGGAATGCCAGGCTGATATTGATTCAACATAGAGGCGGCCATTCCTGAAAAGGCAATAACGGAACCTACTGAAAGGTCTATACCTCCTGTCAATATTACAAAAAACTGCCCTATAGAAACCATAATCAAAATTGATGTATCGTTTATAATTCTTTCAATATTTTCACCTGACAAAAAGTGAGGCGCTCTGAAAGCAACAATAATCATTAGAACAACTATAAGAATAATAAGATTAAACTCTCTTGTACGCAGAAAACGCTTCATTATGCTGCACCTCCTATATCATCTGTTGTACCAGTCGCGGCACGTATTATATTCTCAGAATTAGCTTCTTCTCTGGTAAACTCTCCAGTTATAAGACCTTCATGCATAACAATAACTCTGTCTGCCATTCCCAAAACTTCAGGAAGTTCAGAAGAAATCAAAATTACTCCCAAACCTTCAGCAGCAAGCTCTGAAACAAACTTATGAACCGAAGCCTTTGTTGCGACATCTATTCCTTTTGTAGGTTCATCAAGTATTAGAACAGCCGGTTTGGTTGCAAGCCATTTTGCAAGAACAACCTTCTGCTGGTTTCCTCCTGATAAAGTATTAGCATTAACATGATATCCTGCGCATTTGATTTCCATCATGCTGCCAAATTCATTAGTAATTTCTTTTTCTTTCTTTTTATCAATTAAAGTACCGGGACTTATGTTATCAATCTGAGGTAATGTAATATTCTTGCTTAAATCCATATCAAGAATAACACCCTGATTCTGTCTGTCTTCAGGGACATACGCCAATCCCATATCCATAGCATCTTTAGGATTATGAATATGAACCCTTTTGCCATTTATAGAAACTGTTCCGTTTGATAATTTATCAATTCCAAAAATTGAACGCATAACCTCTGTTCGACCAGCTCCGACAAGGCCAAAAAAACCAAGGATTTCGCCTTTATGAAGTTTGAAAGATACATCTTTAAAAAAACCTGTTTGAGAAATTCCTTCAGCCTCAAGAATCACATCACCAATTTTAGCATTTGATTCGGGATACATCTGATCAAGACTACGGCCGACCATCATTTTAACAATATCATCAACCGTAGATTCTTTAACATTCCCTTCACCTATATACCTTCCGTCTCTGAGAACTGTAAAATAGTCCGTTATCTCAAAAATCTCATCAAACTTATGACTTATAAATATAATGGCTTTGCCTTCTTCTTTTAGCCGTCTAACTATGCGATAAAGATCTTCAACTTCTCTTAATGTCAAAGCTGAAGTGGGTTCATCCATAATAACAACCTGAGCATCTATAGAGAGAGCCTTTGCGATCTCTACCATATGCCTTTGAGCCACACCTAAATTCTTTATTAGCGTATCCGGATGAATATCCAGCTCCAAATCATCTAATAGAGCCTTTGTCTTCTTCCGCATACCCCGCCAGTCAAGACTACCGGGAAATTTACCAGTTTTAAGGTGATGCCCCATATATATATTTTCCGCAACACTTAATTCAGAAAACATAGAGGCTTCCTGATGAATAGCAGTAATTCCAGAAGCTTGTGCTTCAAGAGCATTTTTAAAAGAAACACTCTTACCTTTATAAAAGATTTTGCCTTCAGTTGGTGTATATACTCCTGTAAGGATTTTTACCAAAGTTGATTTTCCTGCTCCATTCTCTCCAATAAGCGCGTGAACTTCACCTGGACGGATATTAAGATCTACACCGTCTAAAGCTTTTATTCCGGGGAAGTATTTTGTTATTCCGCGCAATTCTAAAATATTATCATTCATACCATGCTATTCCTATTTGTAAAAATCCAGCGTCAACAACAAGTTGACTGCATGAAAAACGCAAATCTAAATACTTTCTTATAAAAAGGGAGCGGCTCTTCTTGTGAATTACCGCTCCCGTTGTTTTTTAGTTACAACCTAAAAGACAATACAGCCGGTTTAGAACATAGCCGCGTAAGTTGCAATATTATCTGCGTTAAATACAAATGGTTCGCCCATAATTGTATTTCCGTCTTCACCTATTGTAATTTTACCCATACGTCCAGCATCAATAACATCACCAGGATTACCTGCAATCTTTCCGCTACATAGAGCCTCAAGTATGAATGTTGATGTGTAACCAAGGTCTACCGGATTCCAAAGAGCCATCTGACCACAAGTTCCATCTTCTACATAATGCTGCATTTCTGAAGGAAGTCCCAAACCTGTAAGTTGAACGATACCTTTTTTACCTTCATCTTCAATAGCTTTAGCACATGAGAGAACTCCTACAGTTGAAGGAGAAATAATACCAGCAAGGTCAGGATATTTCTGCAT
>JAQQAK010000276.1 GCA_028527945.1 Spirochaetaceae bacterium | reverse complement strand
AAGAATTTTCTCTGGCCTGATAATAGCTTTTAAAGCTTGTCAGCAAATTCTTTTAATTTGCCTGCCCAAAGCTGGTCTTTTCGTTCTTTGTCTGAGAAACTTATGGTTGCAGCGGCCTTTCCACCAATTCTTTCAAGTTGTTCAAAAGCTTTGTTATCTCCGCTTCCGCCAAAGGTTAGCAGGTAAACTAATTTACTGCATTTTACATAGTTCTGAGAAAGCCATGTTTTGGCTGGAGGTGCAGTTCGTGAAGCCCACACTGGAGAACACAGTATTACCAGTTCATAATTTTCGGGTGTTATCTCTGGTTCAACAATGTTAACATCTTTTTCAGCCATTGCTGTTCTTCCGGCTGAAAGCCATCCAATAGGGCCTCTAAATTTCTTCTTTGAAACTATTTCAGCAATATCGCAATCAAGAATGTTCGCAAGCATTTCTGCTGTTTGTTTTGTTGTTCCTGTTCTCGAATAAAATAAAACCAGTTTATTTGACATTATTTTCTCCTTTTTCAATATTATCTCTGCTTTATGGTAAAAATCAAGGAATGAGGTTTATTAATATGTTAAAACTTGGTTTTATATATTGGCTATAATAGAGTAAAGAAAAAGGCCACTTGATTTTTACTCTTGATTCAATAAACTGGCATATAGGAAGGCTTTTATGTATGAAGGGAATTTAGCTGATTCGTTGCAATTAGGACTGACATTGAATTGTTTTACATTGCTTCTGGTCATAACAGTACTTTATTTAATTTATTATATTCAAACAAAAGATAAGCTTTTTAAAGCTGGAGCTTTGCTTTCTTTAAATTCAATGCTATTTGTTTTAGCTGAAAACATAATAATAATATGTGGCTGGCTTGACTTGATAACTTTTGGCCGCTATGTTTCCAGAACAGAACAAACTGTTATCCTGTTAATACTTGCATCCTTGTCATATTTTTTATTAAATATTTTTCCTTATAAGAAACCCAGTAGAATTTTCTTTAAGGTTTTAATATGGATTGCGTTGTTTTTAACATTAGGTTTTACAGCAGTGGCTTTTATCAAGCCTGAACTGTTTGTATCAGTAACACGATCTACAATTTTACCTATGGTTTCTCCTGAAGATTTTGCAAGGGGAGGTGAAGGGCCTTTATTTAGAATACGTGATTATATTCTGTTATCTTATATTTTTATTTTTCTAATTTCCTTAATTGTTATTTTTATCAGGCAGAGACGCAGGTGGCAGACAGGTCTATATATTATTGGCATTATTTTTGCTGTTTTGGGTGCTTTTGATGATATTCAATATCTTTATACAAATATAAATTATTTTATGAATGATTATAGATTCTCACGTTTTGTGCTTGGTGTTACTATAATGCTGTTGTTTTTTCTACCGGCAGTTCTTTACAAGGTTTTTTCAGCCAATGTTTTACTTGGAAAGACTAAAAAAGAATTAAAATCTTTTGAGAATAGGTATTCTGTAATTGTTGAAGCTACTGATGAAATTATATTTTCTTTATCAGAAGAGCTAACAATCGTATCAGCCAATCAAAAAGCAGAGAGACTTTTTAAATTAAATGATGGTCCTGTTAATTTTGTTGACTGTTTTTATATGCAGGAAATTGATGAAGAGACAGACTTTCAATATTTTAAAGAACGTCTTTTGAAACTTAAAAATAACGGTGACAAGCTTTCATTTAATACATACATAAAAGACTGGGTTACTTTGGAGCCTGTTGAGTATCACTTCAGATTTGATTGTATCCTGAATGGAGATAAACTCGAACTTGCCGGGCGGGCTTGGCCAGCCGCCGCATCCAAGCTTCTTGAATATGTAAACACTGAGCGTTTAACTCTTAAAGTTGAGAATTATATTGCTATGGTTGGCGATATAGTAGATCGCTTAACTGACAATATTCATAGGTGTCTTGATGAAAGTGATGTTATGCTCATAAAAATGGGGCTTAATGAGATGATCGTTAACGCAATGGAACATGGAAATCTTAATGTCAGTTTTGATGAAAAAACAAAAGCGCAGGAAGAGGGGCGTCTTTTTGATTTTATGGGTGAAAGAAGGAAGCTTCCAGAATATCGTGATAAAAAAGTTACTATTGATTATTTTTTTAATGATGAGAAGGTAATTTATAGAATAACTGATATGGGTAATGGATTTGATTATAATAAAATGATGAACAGAATTCATGACGAAGTTAATCAATTAGAGCTTATGCATGGACGGGGGATTCTTATGACTCAGGCTGTTTTTGATTCTGTAGAATATAATAACAAGGGAAATCAGGTTCTTCTTGTGAAAAACTTTAGAAAGGATGTAAAATGAAAGTAATAGGTATAAATGGAAGTCCAAATTCTAATGGAAATACTTCTTCTATGATAAAAGCTGTGTTCAGCAGCCTTGACGCAAAGGATGTTGATTGTGAACTTTTTCAACTTGGCGGCTCTGCTGTCAGCGGTTGTATAAATTGTGGGTTTTGTAAAAGCAGTGCTGAAATTAAGTGTGCGATAGACGATGATAAAATAAATGCATGTATTGAAAAAATGGTAGAAGCAGATGCTGTAATTATAGGTTCTCCTACTTATTTTTCAGCTCTTACCACGGAGACAAAGGCTCTAATTGATAGAGCTGGCAGGGTATGCAGAAGCAAAGGTCTATTGAAGCGGAAAATTGGGGCAGCTGTAGTTCCTGCAAGGCGTGCGGGAAGTATGAATGTGTTTCAAGCTATTAATAATTTCTTTCTGATACAGGAAATGATCATTCCAGGTTCAACTTATTGGAATGTTAGTTTGTCTGCTGCTCCAGGTGATTTTGAGGCAGACACTGAAGGTAATAAAATTATGTCAGATCTTGGAGATAATATAGCCTGGCTTTTAAATAAAATAAGCTGAATACTTTGGTTTAGTTCAAAGTTTTTTTGTCGATTCTTTAATAATGGCAGACTTTAAAGTAGTAATTCTTGATAATAGATATGCGGACTACAAACAAGAGCAGGACGTATTATCACAAATCGGCGTAGAGCCTGAGATTCATTTTCCGGCAAATAACAGAGATGCAATTTTATTATTGAAAGAAGCAGACGGTGTTATTTGTAATTTATTCAATTTAACATCAGAAATCATTACAGAGATGGATAAATGCCGAGTGATTTCTCGTTATGGTGTCGGTTATGATAATGTAGATGTAGCGGCGGCTTCCCTAAAGGGAATAACGGTATGTAATGTTCCTGATTATGCTACTGAAGATGCTTCAGATCATGCTTTGGCATTGCTTCTTAATTGTGTTCGAAAAATAAGTTATAGAGACAGGAAGGTTCGTGAAGGGCTTTGGAATTTACATAGCCATCATCCATGCTTTCGCCTTTCCGGTAAGGTTATGGGGATTGTTGGATTTGGACATATTGGAAAATGTTTAATAAGAAAACTTTCAGGTTTGGGCTTTTCTAGAATAATCGTTTTTGATCCAATGGCTGATGAAAAACAGATTTCTTTATATGGTTCAGAAAAGGTAAGTTTTGATGAACTTCTTTCAGAAAGTGATTGTATATCAATTCATTGCCCCTTGAATTCTGATACAACAAAAATGTTTGATTCTGCCGCGTTTAGCAAGATGAAAAAAAGCTCAATTTTAATAAATACAGCCCGTGGTGCCATTATTGATGAAGCAGCTCTTTGTCAGGCATTAGCTAACAAGCAATTGTCCGCGGCGGGGCTTGATGTATATGAGAAAGAGCCTGTACCAATGGATAGCCCATTAAGATGTTATGAAAATATTACGCTTTCTGATCATGCCGCCTGGTATAGTGAAGAATCTCTTGTGGAACTTAAAACTAAAGCAGCTCTTAATGTGTTGAAAGTTTTATCAGGAATGAAGTCTGAATACAGTATAAATTAAAATAATATCAGATATTTACCCAAACCTTAGGAGCCTCTGTCCTTTGGTTTTTTAAGGGTATTAATCTGATAAATTCTTATATCCATAATATTTATAATTCTATAATGTTAGCTCTTTTTTATTAAATTGTTATAAAACGGTTAAGTTTGTTATTGTCGAAAAAATTATACACCCTTGATTTTACAAGTTTTTGATGTTATCAATAAGTTTATGTCGTTTGAAGAGTTGAAAGATAATTATAGAAGTTTAAAAAAGAATGAAATAGAAATAATGATTTCCCGGGGATGCGTTTGTGAAGATTGGGAAAGAATAAAAGTAGTAAAGAAATTTTTACCTGAACGTTTTAAGAATGTTGCTTTTTATGGTGATATTCGACTTGGTTTGATGGACGGCAGAATAGAGTCTGCTTGTGGAATTAGCAGAAAATGCGGAATTTATAATGCGGCTTTGCATAATTGCATTATTGAAAATAACGTTTATATAAGAAATGTTTCAAATTATATTTCTAATTATATTGTTAAAGAAAATGTTGTAATAGATGGAATTAATACTCTTGAAGTTTCTGGCAAACAGACTTTTGGTAATGGAGTTGAAGCTTCTGTTTTAAATGAGTCCGGCGGCCGCGGGGTTCCTATTTATGACAAGCTGTCTTCTCATGAGGCTTACATGCTCGCCTTATACAGAAATAAAAATGATCTTATAGACAAGCTTAAAGCAATGATTGGTTCATATTGTGAGTCTGTTTGTTCCGAGCTTGGTGAAATAGGCTCTGATGTTCATATTTCAAATTGCGGAAATATTTCTAATGTTAAAATTGGAGCTCATGCTGATATTCAGGGAATTGTCAGGCTTAATAATGGAACTGTGAACAGTTCTTCTTCTGCGCCTACAACTGTTGGCGCCGGAGTTATTGCTGATGATTTTATAATGGCTAGTGGCTGTAATATTACTGACGGTGTTATTATTGAAAAATGTTTTATCGGGCAGGGGACAGAACTTTCTAAACAGTATTCGGCTCAGGATTCTTTGTTTTTTGCTAATTGTGGAGGGTTTCATGGAGAGGCCTGTTCTATTTTTGCCGGTCCCTATACTGTTACTCATCATAAATCTACATTACTAATTGCCGGATATTATTCATTTATAAATGCTGGTTCGGGATCAAATCAAAGTAACCATATGTACAAGTTGGGGCCTCTTCATCAGGGCATACTTGAGAGAGGTACAAAAACTACATCGAATTCATATATCGTTTATCCTGCTCGTATTGGAGCTTTTACTCTTGTTATGGGGCGGCACACTGCTAAATCAGATACTTCTGATTTTCCTTTTAGCTATCTTGTTGAGGAGAATGACGAAAGCGCCTTGGTTCCTGGTGTGAACATAAAAAGTGTAGGTACTATAAGAGATTCAAAAAAATGGCCAAGACGTGACAAGCGCCTCGGTTCGAAAGATGATTTTCTTGATAATATAACTTTTTATCTTCTTTCTCCTTATACTGTTCAGAAAATGCTTCAAGGAAAGATTTTACTTGAAAAACTTTTCAAACAAGCTGGAACTTCAACGCAAAAGTATTATCATAATGGTGTTAAGATTACGAGAGCCTCTTTATTAAAGGGGATTGAATACTACGACCTTGGAATACGAAGATTTGTTGGTAATGTTCTTGTTTCTATGCTCCAGAAAAATGGCTACAGTACTGTTGAAGAGCTCCGGGCTATGTTTAAAACCGGAGATGCTGAAGGTTGTAGTCAGTGGATAGATATGGCTGGTCTTATTGTTCCAGAGAAGGCTGTTAATAAACTGATTTACGACATTGAAACAGAACGGATTACTTCGCTTGATGAAATAAAAGCAAGATTCAAAGAAATGCACAATAACTATAGTGCGTATGAACTTGCCTGGATGTGTGAGCGTCTTGAAGACGAGCTTGGAAAGAAATCTGATGAATTCTCGGTTGATGACATTATCAGGGTTGTTGATGAATGGATAAAGGCCGTAGAAATTCTTGATGGTATGAGATGTGAAGATGCTATGAAAGAATTTAGTGCTACAGCAATGGTCGGTTTTGGCATTGATGGAAATGAAGCAGACAAATATAAAGATTTTACCGAAGTTAGAGGTAATGCTGAATCTAATAAATTTATTCTTCAGCTTAAAGAGCGGCTTGAGCTTAAAAAAGAGACAGCGGCAGCTCTAAAGAAGAAGTTGGAGGCATTATAGAACTTGTTTTATTGCAAGTTCTATATAATTGTTTCTTCTTCCCACATTGTCTTTTCAGGGAATTGTCCCTCTAAAAGTTTATTTCTCAGTTTAACAGTTTTTTCATCCGCTGTTACCTTATAAAAGGCCTGAAGTTTTTTATTTAATTTATCAAACAATCTTGGAATCTCAGATCTATTTCCTATTGCCGCGCTTGAAATCATTAAAAGTCTATAGGCTGGCTCACAGAGAGGGTCAACATCTATTAGCCTCTTTGACCAGTCGACCGCATTCCTGTATTCTGCCGAGTTTAGGGACAGAATGATCATTCTGAATAGTAAGTCCTGAAACTTTGCCCTAAGATTTTCTCTTTCATCACGTATGAAATCAAAGTATAGATCGTTTTCTAGGAAATCACCTTTGTATAGTTCTATTGCTGATTGATACATTTTTATAGAACTTTCATTGTTGCCGCTTTTTACCGCTTCATCTCCAAGTTTTATGAAATCAAGAAAACGATCAGCATCAGTGATTAAAGCATTCTCCTTAAAGCGTATTGAATTAACATCAGTATAAAGAATATCATCTTTTGTTTTTAAAAGTTTTCTCAATCTGTAGATGATAGTGTTTAGATTGTCTCTCGCGCTTTTGTAGGAATATCTTGGCCAGAATAATTCATAAACGCGTTCTTTCATTATTCCTGTTTTTCTGTTGACTATTAAGAGTTTTAAAAGATCCATAACTCTTTTTTGACCGCCTAAAAGATCTGCAGAAATTTCATTTCCTTTTACAAAAACATTAAAAGAGCCCAGAGTTGTGATTTCCAACTCGTATTTTGATGTAGAAAGTTTTTCAAGTTGCCTGTCATGTTTTAATCTTGGAAAAGATTCAAAAACACTGTTTTTACTAATTTTAGCAATTTTTTTAAGAAGATCAGGATCGCATATTTCTAAATTGGTATAACCTTTTTCTTGAATAATCTTATTCATTTCTGAAAAAAGTTGTTCTGCTTCTTTTTTTGCACCTTCCTTATGTTTTATATAACCTAGCAGGGCTATGAGGGTTACGTATGGGTAGGGGTATTCATCTATATTAACATTTTCCAGAACAGAACTTATATAAGCTGTCGCTGTTTCCTTTTTTTCTGAAAAAATACTTACTTCAGCTATTGCTAAATTGCTGAACGGAAAATCTGTATTAACAAGAAGTTCATTCTCAGGCTCCTTAAGCCTTTTACAATAATATTTTGCCCTTTGCTTATTTTTATTTCTATACGCAATTAGCATTTCAAAGAGAAATTCATAATTATATTTTAAGTAAAGATTGTCGCCTATATTTCGTTCTTTAAGTTTTTCATATAAAGCATCAGCCTTTGAGAAGTCTTTTAAATAAAGATTGTAGTAAACAATATTAAGTTCAAGATATGGTTTAAACGCAAAATCGTCTGTTGATGAAGATAATGATTTGTGAATTTGAGATATTGCGTTGGAGATTTCTCCAGTATAAAAGAAGGCATCGCCAAGATAAAAACTACATAAACTTTGATACTGATTATATAGATTCAGATTTCCTCCTGAAAAAAGTTTTTCAGTTTTTTTCAAAAGTTTTTTCGCGCTATTAAAATCACCTTGAGTTATATATATCTTTGAAAGAACCAGCCTCGCGCAAAGATAGGCTTCTTCGTTGTGTAAACGGCTTGATGTTTCTTCTGCGCGTAGGGCTATTTCAAATGCTCTCTTTCTTGCCCTTCCAATCCACCATTGCCCAAGCGGGATTAATGCAAGAAGAAGCTCTTTTTTTTCGGTAGTAATATTGTTTTTGTTTCGTTCAAGAAATTCTTCTGCCATATCAATTATATTTGCAATGGTTTCTGTGTTTGTTTGAAAGAAGAAATAGTTTGTCAAAAGAACGGTATAAATTGTTGCCTGCCTGTTATAATCTTCAAAACTGTTGAAAATATACAATAGTTTGAGAAGCTTTTTTCTTGAGGTGTCAGGACTCATCAGGTTATTAACAATTGCGCCATAATAAGAGAGGTATGGATCGCTTTCCTGCATATCTTCTGGGAAAGCAGATATAAGTGAGTTTATAGATTCATATTCATTATTCTTTATAAGATCTTCTGCCTGTATGATAAGGTGTTTTTTTGCTTTGTCATACAGGCCTGCTTTACAGAGAAATTCTACAGCTTTTTTTTGATTCTCTTCATCAATATAATAATCTGCAATGTCAGAATATGTTTTTTCAATTATCTTCGGATCTGATTCTTCCAGTATTGTTTCAAGGTAAGTTTTAAATACTGGATTAAAAGAATATTTATATGTTGCCGGATCCTTTATTGTGATAAATAAATTTATCATTTGAAGCTGCTCTATTATTTCAACTCCACCCCTGTTTGCAACAGCTTCAACTAATTCCGGAGTAAAATTATCTACTGTACTGAGTTTTATAACTGTTTTGGTGAGTTCATCAGAAACGGTATTAATTACTTGAGTGCTGAGAAAATCATCAATTTCCGGAAGAGATTGTGACAGGAGGAAGTTTTCCAGGAGATATTCTCCCTCTTTTCTGCTAAGGCAGCTAATTTTTTCCAGCAAAAATATTATTGGAGTTATCCATCCATCTGTAACTTCAATAATTCGTTCAAGAACTAATGAATCAAAAGACATATCATAAAGGTTAAAAATAAGACTATGTATTTCATCTCTGTTAAAAGCAAGATCAGTGTTTTTAAGTTCAACTATTTCCTTTCTGGATCTTAAATTAGCGAATGAGATTTTTGGAGTCTCTCTTGATAAGAGGATAATATGAATTTTTTTTGATAAACTTTCCAAAAGATATTCAAGAAAGGTGCAGGCCTCTTCTGATTCATTTATATATTCAAAATCATCAAGTATGAGATATAAATCTTGTGGAATTTTGGTTTCAATGGATTTGCAGAAAGCTTTTGAAGCACTTAGCGCGTTATCAGGTTTTTCTGTTTCAGTTGCAGGTTTATTATTATCGAAAAAAGCACTTAGGCTATTGTTCATACGTTTTTTTAGAATTTCATAATCTGAGTCTTTTTTCTGTATTTTGAACCATATACAACGGTGATCTTCATTTGTAATAAAATCGAATACTGCCGCTGTTTTTCCCTGACCTGCGGAGGCTTCTATAATACAAACCGCTTTATCTTCAAAATAAGTATAGAGCCGGGGTCTTGGTTGAACCTTTCTTAGTGCAGGCGGTTGAAATTCTCTTAAATATGACATAAGAACTCCTTAGTTATATAACTTTTAAACCAATCCTTTTATAAAAACAATATTGTCAGGCTGATGTTATAGATATCTTAGAGCCATGATACCATATTCCTGTATAAAAATACCGTAAGATATAACTCGAACAGCCATATTTTACTTTCTCGGCTGTTTAATTTACTAGAGAGGTTTTTAAAATGAAAAGCGGACCAAAAAGCAGAGCAATGTTTGAGCGAGCTGCACAGTCCATACCTGGAGGAGTCTCCTCCAACTTCAGATACTGGGGAGATGATTCCACCCTGGTTGTAAAAAAGGCAAAAGGCGCCTATTTGTGGGATCTTGATGATAAACGATATGTTGATTACCGCTTAGGTTTTGGACCTGTTATTTTAGGACATGCAAGAGCTGAAATTATTGATCATATAGCAGAAGCCATGAAGATTGGAAACTGTTTTGCTATGACTAATGAATATGAAATCAGGGTTGCTGAAAAAATTAAGAAGATAACTGGTGTTGATTTAGTTAGAATGACAAATACCGGAACAGAAGCAACAATGGGTGCAATAAGAATTGCCAGAGCATTCACTGGCCGTGACTGTATTCTTAAGTTTGACGGAGCTTACCATGGATTTCATGATTACTCTTTATGGAATACTTACCCGCCTGTTTCTGGTGTAGGTTATAGAAATGATCCTTTTCTTGTTCCTCAGGGATCCGGAATTCCAAGAAGAGTAGGGGATATGATGAACTCCCTTCCTTTTAATGACAAGGAACTTCTTGAGAAGAAATTGAAAGAGAAATGGCAGGATATTGCCTGTATTATAATTGAGCCTCTTCTTGGAAATCAGGCTTCAATTATGCCTCAAGATGGTTTTCTTCAGTTTGTACGGGAACAGTGTGACAAATATGGCATTGTTATGATTATTGATGAAGTTAAGACCGGTTTTAGAATAGCTCCCGGTGGAGCTCAGGAGTATTTTGGAGTTCAGGCAGACCTTGTTACATATGCTAAATGTTTAGGTAATGGTTTTCCTGTTGCGGCTATTGCCGGAAAGAAGCATATAATGGGAGAAGTTGGTCCTGGTAAAATTCCTCATGGCGGTACTTATGGTGCTAACGTTGTAGCAATGGCTGCTGCTGAAAAATCACTTGAACTTATTGAAAACGGTGAACTTGATAAGGTTAATGCTCATGGTCAGAAGCTTAAGGAAGGATGGAAAAAGATTCTTGATGAATCAGGTTTTCCTTATGTTATTCAGGGGCCTGACGCAATGCCAGGGATTGTTTTTACTGAAGAACCTGTTTGTACAGAGTATAAGCATTGGGCTGTAGGAGATCATGATACATATGGTGAAATTATTTCCAAATGTATTGAAAAGGGTGTTATGCCTGATTATGATTCTCGTGAACCTTGGTTTATCTCATCATGTCATACAGATGAAGACGCAGAGTTTGTTCTAGGTGTTTTTGAAGAGGCCGTGAAAGAAGTAAAAGCTGGAAAATAATACTTTAATATAGAAGATAACTGTTAAGGAACCTTAAAAAATTAAGGTTCCTGATTATTCCAGAGAAATATTCTCTGATAGAGGTGACACTAATGAAAAAGGTAATGGTTGTGGGCGTTGGTGCCCAGGGTAGCACTATTGCTAAAAGACTTGATGAAGAAGCTAATGTTTCTGAAATTATTTGTGCTGATTATGATGAAAAAGCTGCAAAAGATGTAGCAGGTCAGCTTAAAAAGGCAAAGGCTGTACAGCTTAATGCAAAGAATGTAGAAGAGATTATTGCTGCTGCTGAAGGCTGCGCGCTTATTGTTAACGGCCTTGCTCCGGATTTTAATATGAACGTAATGGACGCGGCTCTTGAGGTCGGCGCATGCTATCAGGATCTTGCTTCCGGACCGGTAAGCGACATGGATTTTGTCTCTGCTGTAAAAAGATGCCTTGGCCGTTCTGCTGAGTTTGAGGCAAAGGGTTTGACTGCTCTTATGAATACAGGCTCTGCTCCTGGTATGGCAAATGTTTTAACTCGCCATGGTGTTGATAAGCTTGATAGCTGTGACCAAATAGATATTTTTGTTTATGATGAGATTTGGTCTAATAAATTTATCCCTTTTTGGTGGTCTCCACAAACAGCTTTTGGTGACATGGCCGCAGAGCCTATTATTTATAAAGATGGCGAGTTTATTAGAGTAAAACCTTTTAATAATCCTGTAATGACAGAGTTTAAGGGCGTTGGTCTTAAGAGAATGGTAGATCATGAGCATGAAGAACCTGTAACAATGGGACTTCTTTCAGATAAAGTTCTTAAGGGCGTTAAAGAAGTTAATTTTCGTTATGGTGGTCCAGGACTGGAACTTGCTGAGTCTCTTTATAAGATGGGGCTTCTTTCTGAAGATAAGCTTGAAGTTAAAGGTCAGGAGATAATTCCTATGGATATAATTTCCAAGCTTACACCTCCAGCTCCTAAATATGCTGATGAAATACAGGCTGTTCTTGACGAAGGAATGGTTTCTGAAGATGGTGTTTTTCTTGTACGTGTGACAGGTCAAAAAGATGGACGAACAACTAAAATTGATCTTTACTGCTATGCTCCTGGTCTTACTGATGCTTTCAAGAAGGCTGGAATTACTCATGAATCTTACTTTACTGGACAGGCTGCATTTTTGTTTACCAAGATGTTTGTAAATGATGTTATAACTACCAAAGGTTGTTTTCCTCCAGAGTGCCTTGAAGAAAAAGAGAGGACTTATTATCTCTCAGAGGCGGCCAAGTTGGATCTTCTTGTAGATGAAATTGTAGAGACTCGGCTTTATTAAATTATATTATTTGTTGTCTTAAAGAACCGTTCGTTTTGTGGACGGTTTTTTGTAAAATATCAATTTCAATGTTTCAATATATGATTTGGTAAAGTTAAGCTATTTTAACTTAATTGAAAAATATCTTAGCATATGATAGTATTCCCCTTAAATTAGAGGAGACTTATGTTGGACGAGAATGAGATTGTGAAAAATAGTGTTCCGCTCCCTTCTGTTAGAAGGTTGCCGCTTTATTTAACTGTACTTGAAGAGTTTAAAAAAGATAATAAAGAATGGATCTCGACTACGGATTTTTCTGAAGTATTGTTTTTAAAACCTATTCAGGTTAGAAAGGATCTCGCTCATACAGGAATTATAGGAAAACCCAAGAAAGGATTTAAGGTAGATGAATTAATTTTAACAATAAATAATTTTCTTGGCTGGAATAATCTTTCTGAAGCTTTTCTTGTTGGTGCAGGTGCACTTGGTTCTGCTATTCTTGGATATACAGGTTTTGAGCATCATGGCCTTAATATTATTGCGGCTTTTGACGCATCACCAGATGTTATAGGAAAAAAAATACATGGTAAGGAAGTTCTTGCTCTTGAAAAGCTTCCAAATATTGCTGAGAGAATGCAGGTAAAGCTTGCGATTGTTACTGTTCCTAAAAGTGCTGCACAGGATGTTGCTGATTGTCTTGTTTCTGCCGGTATAAAAGGAATTTGGAATTTCTCTCCCATAAAGCTTCAGGTTCCTAACGATGTTGTTGTTCAGAGAGAGGATCTTTCATCCGGTTTGGCTGTCCTTTCTGTTAAGCTAGGCAGATTTGACCGATAAATTTATTAAATAATATTAAAAATTTTTCCTTTATTGACTTTTGGGTCTTAAGAGGGTATTCTCCGTTTTGTAGTTAAAAAAGATTCTTGTTTAGATTAAATTTTTTGATTCTAAAGTATTAAGAGGGTATAAATCTTTAATGAAAAGGCTTCTTTCTGCCATAGTCAGACGGGCAGATATAATGATTGTTGTGACATTGTTAATAACTGCGGTAATGAGTTTTTTTGCATTAAAGATAAAATTAGACCCAGATTATTATTGTATTTTTCCTGAAAATAATAAACGCAGCGCTGAATTATTAGAGAATACAGGAATAACAGAAACTTTAGATATGATGATGATTTTATCGGTTTCTGCTGATGATGCCTTATCTGTTAAAAAGCTTGGGCTTCTTTATGATGTTATAAAAGAATTGGAACAGCATCCTCTTGTAGCACAGTGTACAACTCCTTTTAACTTTATAACATTTAATAATGTTAACGGCAGACTTTCCATAGAAAAGATGGCTGATTCGCCTCCTTCAAATGAAGAAGAACTGGCTGAATTCAAAAAAAGACTTCTTAATGAGCCTTTGGCTCAGGATATTATTGTTTCTGATGATGGAACAACTCTAAATGTACTTATCACCAATACCGCTATAGAAGAACCTGCAAAGTATATGGAAGATTTTGATAAAATTATATCACCTCTCAAAGGCGAGTTTGAAATTGCTTATACAGGAGATATTCCTTTTTCAGATCATACAATTAATTATCTTAAGAGAGATCTTTTAGTTCTGGTATTATTAGCTGCGGTTGTGATTTTAATAGTACTTTACCTGAGTTTCAGAGCCTTGCGTGCGGTTTTTCTTCCTTTTTTAACTGTCGCAATTGGTGCTATTTGGGCTGTAGGATTTTCCGCACTAATTGGTTATAAGTTGACTGTTGTCAGTGTTGTTCTTCCTATAATAATTTTGGCAATAGGCAGTTCGTATACAGTTCATATATTAAGTGAATATTTTAGAAGTTATGACGGTGGAGATAAGGTAGAAGGAATTTGTCTTGCTGTTTTGCATGTTATAAAGACTGTTATGCTTGCAGGTCTTACAACAATAATTGGTTTTTGCAGTTTGTTGTTTACTTCTATACGGCCTCTCAGAGAGTTCGGATTGACAGTTAGTTTTGGAATATTGTCATGTGTAATTTTGACAATATTTTTTCTTCCTGCTATGCTTTCAAAGTTTTCTCCTCCTCGAAAAGAGCAGAAAGAAAAAATAAATAACGATTTTATAACTAAAATAGTTGTTATTATTGGGCGATTTGTAGGAAAATGGTATCCTATTTTATTTATATTATTTTTTATAATAATTATTTTAGCAATCGTTCTTTTTCCGCATATTGATAGAAAGGTTAACTATATTGCTTACTTTCCGTCTAAGGATAAACTTGTAAAAGACACATACGAAATTATTTCTGATTCTGGTGGGTATCAATCTATAAATATCACACTTCAGGCTCCAGATGGAGCTGAAGGTT
>JAQQAK010000275.1 GCA_028527945.1 Spirochaetaceae bacterium | reverse complement strand
TGGCCAAAAAAAATATTAGACTACCTGTTGTTTGCACAGGAAATGAAATAAGAAAAATTTTTAAGTACTTAAATGATCCACATCTATTAATGGCTCAAATTATTTATGGAAGTGGGATAAGGTTAAATGAGTGTCTCAACTTAAGAATTAAAGATCTTGATTTTGAAAGAAAAAGTATACATATCTATTCAGGAAAAGGGAATAAAGACAGATTAACAGTTTTACCAGAACAAATTATTAATCGAATAAAACAACATCTTTCAAAAATAAGAAAATTTTATAATGAAGACAGAAAAAACAATATAGCAGGAGTAATGCTTCCGGACGCGTTAAATCAAAAATATAAAAATGCTTCAAAAGACTGGTCCTGGTTTTGGGTTTTTCCAGCACAAAGATTATCTGTAGATCCATATATTAATATAGTAAGAAGATTTCATATTTACCCAAGTACATTACAGAAAGCATTTAAATCAGCAGTTGAAAAAAGTGGAATATCAAAAAACGCAAGTATTCATACTCTTAGACATAGTTTTGCTACAGATTTAATTGAGCGTGGATATGATATAAGAACAGTACAAGAACTTTTAGGTCATTCCAATATTAGTACAACAATGATTTATACACATATTGCTCAAAAAAACAAACTTGGTGTAAAAAGTCCGCTAGATAATCTTTTTGAATCATAATTTCTGTATAAAAAAGGAGGGAACAATCCCTCCATATAAACAAAAATTAATCTTCTATTAAATTCATTACTCTATGACTTTTTACAAATAATATTGGTGGAAGTTCTTTATAACTTTTTATTTCTCTATCAAAGAAAAGTTGATTAATATTAAAAACTCCAGTTACGCGATTTTCATAATTTCCCGGAAGACCAAGCATTATTAAAGATGCTCCCTTTGAAGCCTTTGAAAGAACATCCATAAATCCATCATCTGAAAATGGTAAAATAACAACTTCACCATCAAGTCTGGATTGTTGCAGCAAACTTGAAATTTCTTCTCTGGACTCTTTTTCATTTTGATTTTTTTCAAGGCGTCTGATAATTCTAATATTATATTGAGCAAGTTTTTTATCTTTCAAATATCGATTAATAATAAACGCAAGCAAAACCATCAGGTTTCCATTGCGTTCTCCACGCCACCAAATATCAAGACGCATTTTTCCATTTGTAGAAGCACCTGGTTTATACATCAAAAGGTTCTGTTTGTTTTCAAGAACGGCTTTTATAATCTTCACATTATTTACATGACTATTGTAGGCAAGAAGCACTGTATTATTATTAATCCCTGTAACATTGCTGCCTTGAAGAAGTGTTACAATAGAGTCTGTCATATTTGAAGTTTTAACAAAAGAAAGAGGAACAGAAGAATTAGGATCTGATAAATTTTTGTTGTAAGAGGAATCTGATCCTCCAAATAAGAGATTACAACTTACTAACCCCTGGAAAGAGGCAATTTGTTCAGATAGTTCAATTACAGCCTTACAATCATTTCCATATTCCGGAAAACCAAATGTTGTAAGAACAGGTCGCCAATTTTGTGTTCCTTGTACAATTTTTTTCAAACGATGAAGATTAGAAGTCATTATAGAAAAAACAAATCCCCACCAAACGCCTTCAATTCGTCCTCCTGCTTTATATTTTAGAATTAATCTAAACATAAAATACTGGCTCACAAAAATTGCCAAACCAATAATCCAGTTGAACAAACAAATTGCAATAATACAAGCTGCAAATCCATAAAGGGAGAAAGCCCAATGGCCTTTAAATGTCGGTCTAAAAGTAGGGTTCTTACTGCTTCGCTCCATAAAAGCAGCACCATTTACCCAACCGTAAACAACAAGAAATAAAATACCGACAACCATTGACGCAAAATTAATACTTCCCATCCATATGATAATAAGACCGATAAAAAATGAAACGATTATAGCCCACCTTGGTTCTGTTCCTTTCTTTTTAAAATCATTCTTCAAAAATGTCATTTGCTTTGGAAGAATTCCATCAAGAGCAAGATTTTGAAGAGTTCTTGGCCCAGTCATAAAAACACTCAAAGCAGAAGAACAAGTAGCAAAAAGAACTCCTGCAAGAATAAAAACTCCTGGTAGATTTGTCGGAAATGGTTTTCCAAGCCCAAAGAGTTCTGTAAGAATAATACCTGTGGGACTTCCTCCGGAATAGCCTGTTATTACAAGATCTTTATCAACAAAAGAAAAAACAAGAGTAGTAATAATATAGAAAATCATTGTTATAAAAATTGCGCTAAATGTTCCAGAAACAATACTCTTTCTTGGATTTTTAAGTTCTCCGCTCATACCAATTCCTGAACTTATTCCAGTTACGGCAGGAAAAAACTGAGTAAATGTCATAAAGAAAATACCCATAGTCAGAGGCCTGTTTCCTGTAACATTTAACTTTCCTGAAAAAACGTTCTGTCCGCCATAGGTTGAGCCAAGAAAAGGAGAGGCAAAAATAGTAAATACAGAAAACAAAAGAACAAATAAAATAAGTATTTGAAGCTTCAATGTAAAGTCTGCTCCAACCATAACTATTATAAAAAACAGAAACATAAAAAACGTTGCCAATATCTGCTTTTGAACAAGAAGAGAATGGGCGTCTGTTAATTGAAAAATTTCTAAATACTGTGACAGAAATGGAGCTACTATTCCATGAAGCGCTTCAGCAAAACCAATACAATAAAAACCTATAGAAGCGGCTTGAGCCAAATAGAGCATGATTCCAATAGAACCACCCATAGCACTTCCAAGTGACTGTTTACAAAGAGCATATAGACCTCCGCCTTCAATTTTATTTAAATTAGTAGCACAATCAGAAAGCGAAGAAGTTGTTGATAATGTTACTGTATGTGCTATTAAAACAACAATTAGCATTACCGGAAAACCAACATCAGCCGTAAGAAGCGGCATAAGTAGAAAAAGAACCGTACCCAGAATTGCTTCTGTAGATGGAACAAAAACACCTTTAAAGGTTCCGAATTTAGC
>JAQQAK010000274.1 GCA_028527945.1 Spirochaetaceae bacterium | reverse complement strand
GAGCTCCGAAGTATGGTTGGTTCTGCAAGGAATTGGTTTAGACGGTCAGGTTTCATACCCAACACAAAAATACTCTTTCCAAATAGAAGATTCCGCATGTAGAATCCTGCTAAAGCAGGGCGGGGTATTAAACCTTCCCGGTGAATAAAAGGTGAAGGGGCCACCTATAGTGGTGGCTATATTAAATTGCAAAACTAGAAAGTTCTGCCGAACATTTCAAAAAGTTTATCACGAGATATAATCTGAATTATTGGCCGTCCATGAGGGCATCTTGGGTTATCCAGTTCAAGAACCTTTGTAGCAATTTCTAATGCTGAAATACTATCGACTATATCTCCATCTTTAATTGCACTGCGGCAAGACATCATAGCGTATAAACGTTTTTTTAGTTCTGCCGCGTCTTTTATTTCATCCATAAAAAAGTCTGTGATATCATCTTCCATTCCACTGCATACAGGTGGTAAAGCGTTTATACACCAATTCCCTTGAGATATTTTTTGAAGTTCAAAACCTAATTCTGAATAAACTTCAAGGTTGTCCTCCACAGAGATTTCTTGTTTTTTTTCAAGTCTAAGTTCCATAGGAACAAGAAGTTCCTGTACTTTTTTAGGTGATGAAATAAGATCATTAAAAATTAATCGTTCATGTGCCGCGTGTTGATCAATTAATAGAAATTCATCGCCATGTTCAAATAACAGAAAAAGTTTAAAAAGCTGTCCAAGATAAATTAAACTTGTGCTTTTATTTATTTCTGGTTTTATAAAATTAGCATTAATATTATCAATGCTGTCTGTTTTAAAAATACTTTCTTTTACTGGTTCAGGTTGTGAGTAAGTTTTGTAATAAACCGGATAATTTTGGTGAAAGCTTGTTGGGGTTGTTTCCTGTTTTATTTCAAATTCAGTTTGGTACGATGTATCTTTTTTCGGTGTAACAAAACTGGATTTGAAACTGTTATGAGTAGATAAGAACTCTCCCAGAGCTTGGGTCACACAGTGATGAATTGAAGGTAAATTTCTGAATTTAACTTCTCGCTTTGCTGGATGAATATTAAAATCAATATGTTCCGGTGGAATTTCCAGGAAAAGAAAACATACTGGATGACATCCTCCTGGAAGATATTGTGAATAGGCATAATCTACAGCATGCACAAGAGATAAATCATTAACTCTTCTATTATTTATAAATATATGAATATATTTTCTGTCTTTTCTATAAAGTGAATGTTTTCCTGCAGCCGCTTTTATTAAAATCCCATCAATTTCTTTTTCTATATTATACAATAGTTCATTATGAAAAAGGCTTGAATAGGCAGATTTTACCCTTGAAACAAGATCCGCTTCTGAAATGTATAAAGATAATTTATCATTTGTAAAATATTTGAAAGATTTGTTTGATTGCGGAAGAGCTTTTTCTATAAACATAGTTTTACAGACAGCTGATTCTGCTGATGGACTTTTTAAAAAGTTTTTACGTCCTGGCATTGAATAGAAAATATCTCTTACACTTATAACTGTACCTTTGGAGCCTCTATAATCAGATAGATCAATAATTTTTCCATTACGTATTTCAAGTTTATGAGCGGCCAGACTATCTGACGTTGAGCTGATGATTGTTAGTTTTGAACATGCTGCAATACTGGAGAGGGCTTCACCTCTAAATCCAAGTGTGTTTGTTTTATAAATATCTTCAAAATCATTTATTTTACTTGTAGCATGAGGAAGAAAGCATAATCTAAGATTTCTCTCATCCATTCCAATACCGTTGTCTACAAGCCTTATTTCATCAATGCCACCATTTTTTATTGATAGTGTAATTTCATCAGCTTTAGCGTCAATAGAGTTGTCCATGAGCTCTCTTATACAGGCTCCTGGTCTGTCAATAACTTCTCCTGCAGCTATTCTTCTTGCTACGGAGTCTTTTAAAATATTTATTTCATTAGGCATATAATTAAAAATGTATCCTCATGTCCAAGGTAAACGCATAACCGGTATCAGCAAATCCATCATCATCAGAATCTAAAAGATTACCATCACTATCACGTGAATAAGTGGTAGAAAGTTGGAATGCTATATCTACTGAATCATTTATTGGTAAAATTGCTTCAGCTTTGACAATGGTAGAAGGTGAGGCTGCTTCAAATGTTTCTGTTCCATTAGCAGCGTTTTGAAAGCTATTAAAAAGACCTGTTCTAATGTAAGATAATTTTCCGTACAACCCAATAACAGGTAATACATCTGGCATTAGTTCTGCAGACAACATTATGTTATCCTTATCTGTACTACTTATAGCTCCATTGTCAACAATCCATGGCCATAGGTATGAACCACTTAATTTTATTGCATCAAAGATATTGCCAGACAGCTCTCCATAAACTCCCATTGTTGTTTTATGGTATTCTTCGTTTGAAGTATCACTAATGTAATCAAGTATTTCATCATACCTCGACTGTTTGTATGTTAAATAACTATTACCAAAATAAGCACTTGTAAAAATACCTTTGCTTAAACGGTATTCAAGCCTGTAATCAAGGAAGAATAATTTACCGAGTATTCCTCCTGAGACTCCAAAGTTTGTAACTCCTGATAATAATATATTATTTAAAACGACTTGGCCGTCTTTATATATTGCTAATCCTCCGGCTTGGGCAAAAACAGTCATTCCTATTAAATCAAAAGGTATACCAAGATCTACAGCAGAGCTTATGATCATCGGATCAAAAAATGTTGTAGAGCTTTCTGTTTCTGAGTCAGGGTTTATATCAGCCATAAATGACAAGCCTAAATTAACCTTACGTACATTTTTACCCAATGGATAATAAACAAAACGAGTTCCCAAAATAGACGGATCGGAGGCGTCGTCAACAACACCTTCCCAGCCAATATGATTAAAATTAAATCCTGTGTTAACCCCAATTTTTCTGACCGCAGGGAACTCGATATTATTAGTGAAATTACGCATTAATATTCCATAACCCATTGTCATGTTTTCAATATTGCCTAATTTTACAAAGAAAGTATCACCATAATCACCAAATTCAAGATATTTAACTTTTAAAAAAAGGTCGTGCGCTAAATCTAAGGCTATATCTGAACCGCTGCTTTGATCCGAACCAAAAGACCACTCATTATTCTCAGAAGGAAAATACCAATTTTCTAAATCAAAGGGATTTTCGTTAAAGATTATAGGAATGTAAAACTGAGCTCTAAACTTCCCAACTTCAACTTTGGGTTGTAATAATATTTTAGCATAAGTTATGCTGTTTACAGAAAGGGCTCCTATATCAAGAGACATGCTTTCTCCAAAAGCTTCCCAGAAACTTTTAGAGTCTTCTCCATCTTTTGCTCGCTCTTCTGCTTTTGCAGCTCTTCTTTTACGGATATTATTTAAAGCATTATCTTCAGGTGCTTCTGGAAGATTTCTGCCAAAAAGAATTCCTGCAGCAGAACCTGTAATCGCTTGTTTTTTATCCTGTTTAAAAACAGTACTGATAGGCTCAGAAACTTTTTCCTGATCTTCTACTACAACAGTTTCTGTGTTGCTTAAAGCTTCTTCTTCAGTATTTGAAGAAACTAAAGAATCTTCTTCAGAATCATCTAAAACTTCTTCAACTGTTGAAATTTCTTCGGTTTCTGTTGAATCAGCAATTTCTTCCGCATCTTCTGCAGACTTTTCTACAAATCGTGGGACTGAATGAGGAGAAAGTTCATAAAAATCCATCCCATTAAAAAGACTTGCAATAGCCTGATCTGATACAGGAGAGGCTTGAAATGTATCTGCAAAAACATCTGAAATTTCATTTTTTGAAACACTTATTGTTTTACTGTTAAGAATACTTGTAAACGCTACTGTACCGTCTTTTACCGCAAGGACTCCCATTGAATCTATTGTAAAGTCTGTTCCAATTACACCACAAACTGAAGATTGCGTAATAATAGAATATTTCTCATAACCAGTCCCACTAGTTGCTGCAACCAGTCTGAGTTTCCCCTTGTAAAGAGAAAAATCGTTAGATTCATCAGCTGAAGTTTGTAAAAACTCTATTTGAAAAATAGAGTTTTCAGATAATTTAATTATTGAGCCATTAGGCACAAGTTTCATTTCTGCAGTAGAATTATAAGTTTTTACTGTCGCCCCTACATATAAATCCATACCTTGAGATATTTCACCAATAAATACGCCATCGCTGTTAAAGACTTCTAACTCGCCGCTATTGTCAAAATATGAAAGGATGGCTTTAGGCTCATCATTATCTTTTGTTGTTTGAGAAAAAAGAGGAAATGAAACAATAATCAGGATGTTAAAACTGATTAAAAATGTTATAAGTAGTCTTTTAAAAGTCATTCAAACCTCCTGATTAAAATAATTTTAGTGAACAGTTGAGCGATGTATCAATATTAAAATCTGTCCAGCTGACTCCATCAACTCCATCGTCATCATAAATCATGTCATAAGATAATGAAATTACTGCTGCTCCAGTTATAAAATTAAAAGAAAAATCAATAATGCTATTTTCAGCGCTGACTATATCAGCAATTTCAGTTATATATTTTTTATCAAAGCTCGCAGAAAAATATAAGTATGGAATGAGGTCTTCAGCTACAACAAACTCACTATATAGGTGAGGGTATTCGAGATATGAGTTATCTTCAATGCTGCCTTCTGGAATTGATTTGAAAGGGCCATCCATTGTTATTGTAAATTTTAGAAGATCATTAAAAACACAAATCCCAGTGCTCGCAACCCATCCGAGACCACCTTCAAGTGCTACTGTACCATCTGATGTATTGTAAATATCATATTTTTGACCCCGATATAAATCATATGTGTAATCAAAGTATGAAGGTACAAAGTTGTCTCCTAAAATTCTTAATTTAAGCATATAAGGAACAATTGCTAAAATTCTTCCACCAAGACCTATATCTCCACCCATATGGCTATTTTGAAATGCCATATCTCCAAAAGCTGCCATACTGATAATTCTGTTATTAAGTATAGGCTGAACAAGATCTAAGCCGAAAATTACAACAGGTGAAGCTTCTGCGCCAGAATTGTTGTCTGTAATGTAATAGTCTTCACGATAATCAGGATCCAAGTCTAATGCTGTGGTAAAACCAAACTCAAGATATTTTAAAGTAGGAACTTTGCTCCATTTAAATGGAGTTCCATAAAGTCGTAGACTTGTAACATCAAAATGGGCAATATTACCAGCCATACTCTCAAGTCCTAAATATGGAAAATTAAAAAAATTAGCATCCATATCAAAGACAAGTCCTATTACTTTTTCATCAGGCAAAAATAAAGTATTTGTATATGAATCTACAAGAAAACCTGTTCCGAGTGTAGCACTATCAATTTCACCTAATCTTGCAAAAAGTGTGTCACCTTTATCACCCCAACTGATATAAGAAATTTTAGGAAGATAGAGCGCAAGAAAATCGCTTGAATCTGTTGGAACCCAGTCTTCTTCTCTTATTTCTATAATTTGGTCTGTATTTGATGTAAAACGGTAATGGAGTTCAAGGTCAAAAGCTATCCCGAATTTACCAATTTTAAATTCCGGCTTAATAGAAATTAACTGATATGTTTCTGAAGAATCTGATCCTGACGAAGGATCGAAAGTATCAACACCTAAATTAATACCGAGATCAAAATCAAAGTTTGTTTCTTTATTAGTCTCTGGGGGGGAGGTCATTTCTGAAGAGCTTTCCTCTGTTTCAATATTGGGAGAATCTTC
Source organism: Spirochaetaceae bacterium (assembly GCA_028527945.1). GTDB lineage: Bacteria > Spirochaetota > Spirochaetia > UBA9216 > UBA9216 > Thalassospirochaeta. The sequence goes on along the minus strand of JAQQAK010000274.1, from coordinate 581 downwards.
TTCTGCAAAAACCGGAATCGATAGAAAATAAAAAAATATAATTAGTAAAACAAAAAAATTGTTTTTACGCATAAAAATCTCCTAAAAAGTCTCAACATGTTTTTTAAGAACATGTGAGTATTTTAATATTTTTTACCCTCAATTGTATATATCTTATCATACCTTTAAGTAATTTGTCTTTTTACAACTCCTAAATCATAAGTCAAAATAATTTTTGAATTATTTCATATTTAAAACAAAAAAATCTAATGCTTTTAATACATCAGACTACCGCTTAAACCTGTGCTGAATCCAAAAAGGCTTGTTTGTTCATCAGATTCATTACTGTACTCATAACCTATTAGCCCGAAGACTGAAAGGGTAAGATGACCTTGCAGAATAAAAGATGTCGTATGTTTTATTTCCGCGCAAAAAGTTTCGTCATACTCAATTGAAAACTTTTCTTCGTTTGTAAAAACCTGATTTTTTTCATCGCTAAAAGAAATAAGAGGAATATCTATTATTTTTTCAGGATGGATATTCCAGACATAAATAAAATCAGAACCGATTGTAAAGTTTTCTTCATCGTCATCATCTTCATC
>JAQQAK010000273.1 GCA_028527945.1 Spirochaetaceae bacterium | reverse complement strand
CTAATATTTAAGCCTTTTTACAGTTGACGATTCCCTGCTTTTCGCAGGTGTTGGGACAAATAAATACTGTTCATAAAAATATAAAGTATGTAAAGGAAGATCATATAAAAAAATTGATCTGTGATACTGAGTTTTATATGTTTTTGAACACAGATTATAATTCTGTTGTTTCTGTTCTTTCAGATCCAGTAAGTCCTTTAAAGATTTTTCCTCAGGTTAAGGAATGTTCTATCGTAAAAAATGAATGTCCAGATACTTGTAGGAAAATTTCAGCAGGATATGATGTTATGGGGGTAGGGTTACATTATAATTATATTGACAGGATTACAGAAGTTGAAGAATCTGACTCTTCATTTTTTATTAAAAGTGTTTTATTTGATTCTTTGGACAAAAAGATAGAGGATTACCATGGTTACTGGAAAATTGAGAAAATCGACTCTGAAATTTACCAGAATTTAATTAAGGTTAGTCTGAGTTCATATTATAAATATGTAAAACCATTCCAGTTCCAAAAAGAGATAATTCAAACACTTGTAAGTAATGAAAGTGTTAGAATGTTTTATAATCTGAAAGATGCTGCGGAGAGTACAACTGCAAAAGAATAATATTACTTACTTATAAAAAAAAGAGCCTGAAATGAATAATTCAGGCTCTTTTTTTTTATTTGAAACTTAGGAAGTTTTAAAAGAGCTTCAAATATTTAAAAATAAAATTATAAAAGCACAGCTTTCATATCATCTAATGTATTTCCAACTATTGTTGATTTCTTCTCAAGATTAAGAACAGCTTTTAACTGCTCTGGGAGAGCGGGCTTTTTGCCTGTTGCTTCTTCATAAACCTCGGTAAACTTTCCCGGGTGAGCAGTTGAAAGACTTACTATAGGTCCGTTTGTGTCTTTAAGTCTACGTTCTGCAGCAAGATAGCCTACAGCTGTATGAGGATCTGCCTCGTAATCTTTCTCATCCAAAAGTTTTTTAATCGTTTTTTTTGTTTCGCTGTCTGTTACGACCTCTTCTTTTAAAAGCTCAGACATTTTATCATGCGAATCATTAAAAATATCAAGCATTCGTTCAAAGTTACTTGGGTTTCCAACATCCATAGCGTTTGACAAAGTTAATTTAGATGCTCTTGGATTAAAAGTTCCGCTTTTAATATATTCCGGCACGACATCGTTTATATTTGTTGCTGCTATAAAACTTGTATTCCCCATTCCCCACTGGTTTGCCATAATACCAGCTGTAAGGTTTCCAAAATTTCCACTTGGTACGCAGAAGGTCAGATTCTCCCTGTTTCCCTTCATCTGAGCCCATGCCCAAATGTAATAGAAGGATTGTGGAATGAGTCTGCCAAGACTTATTGAGTTAGCCGATGTAAGTTTAAGTTTTTCAGACATCTCTTTATCAAGAAAAGCCTCTTTTACCATTCTCTGACAATCATCAAAAGCTCCTTTAACTTCAAGGGCTCTAATGTTGCCACCAAGTGTTGTAAGCTGTTTTTCCTGTAGCGGACTTACTCTGCCTGATGGATAAAGAATAACTACATTGATATTTTTTTTGCCATAAAAGGCTCTGGCAACTGCGCTTCCAGTGTCTCCGCTTGTAGCTGTAAGAATAGTAGCTTCTCTTGATTCATTCGAGAGAAATTCTTCCATACAAGAAGCAAGAAAAGAAGCGCCAAAATCTTTAAAGGCACATGATGGGCCATGATAAAGTTCAAGAATAGAGATTCCATTTTTTAAGTCTGTCAACTCAGGAGTAAAGGTAAAAGCTCTATCACAGATTCGTTTACAGGCCGCACTGTCGAGTTCTTCAGAAAGAAGTTGTTCTGTAATTGAAGCTGCTATTTCATTAAACGTAGTTTCCGGGGTAAATAAGTCTATAAGACTTTTCATGTCTGGCATGATTTCCGGCATGTATAAACCGCCGTCTGGTGCAAGCCCCCTAAAGATGGCTTCTTTAAATGTTACAAATTCTTCTTTATTTCTTGTACTGTAAAATTTCAACTCTTTATCCTGTAAACTAAATTAAGAAAGCGTCATGAACTATGTTCAAGGCCTTATCTCTGTGCTCCTTATCTATAACAAAGGATACATTTCTTTCACTTGATCCCTGTGCTATTGAAAGAACACTTATTCCTTCATCTCCAAGAGATTTAAAAATCTTTCCTGCAACACCGGGAGTTCCAACCATATTGTCTCCGATTACAGAAAGAACCTCAAGCCCCTCTCGTACAACAATCTTTTCAATTCGTTTAGTCTTTATCTCCTCTGCAAGAATATTATTCAATGCTTCCACAGCTCTTTCAGATTGAATTGCCCTAAAAACAAGACAAATACTATGCTCGCTTGATGCCTGAGAAATCATGATTATATTAATTCCATAATCAGCCAAGGCAGAGAAAACTTTAGACGCAATTCCTGGTGTTCCAATCATTCCTCCACCCATTATATTTATCATTGCAATATCTTTTATTGACGCAATTCCTGTAATGGGTCTTGTGTGTGGAGCTACCTCTCTTGTTATAATTGTTCCTGGTGCTGATGGATTCATTGTATTTTTTATTATAATAGGAATGTCTCTATCAACTGCTGGAATCATTGTATATGGGTGAATAACTTCTGCGCCAAAGAATGAAAGTTCCATTGCTTCCTGGTAGGTTATTTCCGGAATAACAAAAGCGTTTTTTACGCATCTTGGGTCAGCAGAAAGAACTCCATCAACATCTGTCCATATTTCTACTATTGAACTTCCTGTTGCTGCTGCAATAATTGATGCGGTAAAATCTGAGCCATTTCTTCCGAGAGTAGTTGTTACTCCATCAGGATCTGCCCCAATGAATCCGGTAATAACAGGAATTCCTTTTATAGTATTGATCTTTTCCTTTATTCTTTTGTAGCTTTCCTTGTAGTCAACTTTTGCTGCTCCAAAGCTATTATCTGTAAGAACTACTTCTCTGGTATCGACATATTCTGCGTCTATTCCTATGCTTCTCATATATGCTGCAACAACAGTATTATTCATTCGTTCACCAAAACTCTGAATTAAATCCAGACTTCTGTCAGAGCATTCTTTTACCATCTTTATGCCGAGTAGAATTTCTCCGAGATTTGTCAGCATTTTTTCAAGGCTTTTTAGAGCTTCCTGTTCTTTTTCTGTTCCGATAAGTTCTTTAAAAGTATTTAATTCCTTATCTTTTATTTCCTGAAGAGCAGGTTTGTAAGATTCATCTCCTGAGGCGGCAAGGTTTGCACAATTAATTAAAGCGTCTGTAATACCTTTCATCGCGGATAAAACAACAGCAACCTGTTCTTTTTCAGCAGATTCTTTTACTATAGTTACAACGTTTTTTATTCTTTCCGCGTCTTTGACTGAGCTGCCGCCGAACTTCATTGTCTTCATTAATTTTCTCCAAATAAGTGAGTGTAAGACTCATATAATCATTTTTTTTGTATAGTGT
>JAQQAK010000272.1 GCA_028527945.1 Spirochaetaceae bacterium | reverse complement strand
ACTTTTCCTTCAGTATTGGATTTAACTAAAAGAAAAATGACCACAAGTATAATAATTACTAAGATGATTACACCAGCAATTAGAACTTGAGGTCTCTTTTTATCTTCTCGTTTTCCACTAAATCTATATCTATCCTCAGGTAGAATCATTTTCCAGCCTTATAAAATTCAAATAAAAGAGACGGATCTATAAGCCGGGTTCTGTTCCTGTTATAAAACAAGAGACAACCATCTATCTAATTTCAGTATTACTACCGAACTTTAGCAGTTTACCCACAGATTTCAGAAATATGTCATTTCTGTTGAACGAACATCCTCTGTTGCGCAACTTTGCTCCTGGTGAGGTTTACCATGCCTTTATTGTTACCAATAAAGCGGTGATCTCTTACATCGCCTTTTCACCCTTACCTGTAAAAACAGGCGGTATATTTTCTGTGGCACTTTCTGTCAAATAACAAATACTGTTATATGCCCGGGCGTTACCCGGCACCATGTTCTTCGGAGCCCGGACTTTCCTCCTTTCCCAAAAAAAGAAAAGGCGGTCATCCGATCCGTCTTTATAATAGTATCATATGTACTTATCTTTGCCAATTAAGATTTATAAAATAATAAAACGAAGAACTTTATATATTTACATCTATAAATATTTATATAAGTAAATATAAAATTCTTCGTTTACTATTTTAATAAAGCAATTATTCTTTGGTTGTTTTTAATAAAAAATTAAAATTAATTTTCTTTAAAAATCATCATCATCTTCAAGATCTGCAAGTCCTGCTGCATCATCATCTGAAAGAAATGTTGTATCATAGCTATCTTCAGAATCAATTTGTTCAAAGAATAGAATACGACTGCAATAAGGACAGAAAAGAATATCTTCTCCTTTTCTTACCTCATTAACGAACTGCGCAGGTAATACCATGTGACAACCGGTACATACAGCATTTTTAACAGGGACAATACCTACACCTGATTTACTTTTAATTATTCTTTCAAACTTAAAAAGTATTTCTTCATCTAAATCTGGTGTTGTCTGTTTTTCCTGCTCTTCTAACTCTTTAAGCATATCAAACTTAGAATTACTTTCATTTTTGATATTCTCTTCTTCAGTTGAAAGTTCTTCTTCCTGCTGCTTTATAAGATTCTCATCTCGTTCAAGCATATATTTATATTCTTCAAGATCTTTCTCAAATTTTAAAATATCCTTACGATATTCCTGTTCACTTTCAGTAGCGTCCTTAATTTCTTTATCAAGAACTTCATACTCTCTTTGTGTTTTAATTTCATCCATCTGCTTTTCATATTTCTCTCTGAGTGCTTCTGCCTCAGCAAGTTTAGTCCGCAGATTACTAATACGTTTTTTTGTATTTTCTACTTTTTCATTCTTTTCAATGTATATTTTCTTAAGCCTGGTAAGAAGTTCTTTCTTAGTCACCATAGCTTTTGGTATCTCTTTTATTTCACGCTCAATTTCATACTTCTTTGATAAAATATCCTGTAATTCTTTTAGTTTTTCAAAAATATCCTGGTTCATCTCAGCAACCCCTCTTCTTTCAGGTATTCAGTAAATTATATTATTTTCTCAGTTTACTCAATTGTCTATATAATCTTTTAGTCTACGACTTCTCTTAGGATGTCGTAATCTTCTTAACGCTTTAGCTTCTATCTGTCTAATTCGTTCTCTTGTAACATTAAAATAAAGTCCAACTTCTTCTAATGTTAATGAGTATCCATCATCAAGACCAAATCTCATTTTCAAAACTTCCTGTTCTCTTGGAGGCAATGTACAAAGCACATCCTGAAGTTGCTCCTGAAGAAGTTTAAAGGCTGTTTGATTCGCAGGATTCTCAACATCCTTATCTTCTATAAAATCACCAAGAAGTGAATCTTCTTCTTCACCAATTGGAGTTTCAAGAGAAATAGGCTCTCTTGCAACATTCTTCACAGATTTCACTCTCAAGACAGACCATCCCAGTCTTTCTGCAATTTCTTCATCAGACGGCTCTCGTCCTAACAACTGCATAAGTTGTCTTGATTCTCTTACGACCTTATTTATCTGCTCTATCATGTGAACTGGAACACGAATAGTTCTAGCCTGATCAGAAATTGATCTGGTAATAGCCTGACGTATCCACCATGTTGCATAAGTTGAAAACTTATATCCTTTTCGATATTCAAATTTTTCAACAGCCTTAATAAGACCAATATTTCCTTCCTGAACAAGGTCGAAGAAATGCAATCCTCTGTTTGTATACTTCTTGGCAATACTTACAACAAGCCTCAAATTTGCCTGAATAAGCCTGTCTTTGGCTTTTTTCATCATTATACGGCCACGTTCAATCTCTTCTGATCTATCTATGATACTATCAATACTTTCTTCAAACTCAATTTCAAGCTGAGCAAGTTTTTTATCAGCAACCTGAACTAATCTTATTTTTTCTTTTATTTCTTCAGCGTTAAGACCAAGTTCTTCTTCTATCTGACGTCTTTTTGTAGTCTGAGCAAGACCTCTTCCTAGTGTACGAAGCTCTCTCATACTATTAACTCTGAGCCGACGCTCAATCTTTTGCTGTTTTTTCTTATATTTGGTTATCTTTTCAGCAGCAATTGTAAAACGGTCAGAAAAATACAATATTTCTTCTTGGTGTATATCAATATTCTTTATTTTCTTAAGAAGATTTGCTCGTTTTTTAACAAGCTCTTCATCAGTTATAACATCTCCACCTTTCTCAACTATATTATTTTTTAGTTCCATATAATTCTTTAGTTGAGGACGAATTTCTTTTATGCTTTCTCTATAAAATTGTGTTAAACGTCTTCTTTCTGCAAGAAATTCTGATATTTCTTTTTTGTTTAAGTCCAAATCTTTAGGGTCGACCTTTGAGAAGGTTTTTATCATCAAATTATAAAATTCAGGAATAACCATACCGGAATTTTTTATAATTTCTTTTATTATATTCTCACCGTCTTCCATCTGCTTGGAAAGTTCTACTTCCTGTTCAGCAGTAAGCAAATTTTCTTTACCAATTTCACGCAGATAAAGCCTAATTGGATCATCAATAGAAGTTTCTTTCTCGTTATAAACAATTCTCTTTTTTACAACAGCTTGTTCTATTTCTTCTTCTATCTCTTCATCGATTGTTTCATCATCTGTATCAATATCTTCATCATCAGGAAGAACGACATCTTCGCTATCTTCAAGCATTTCATCGATGTCCTCCGGAGGATTATCAGAAGGTCCAGATTCTTCATCTTCAGCAATAGTAATATTATTCTTTTCAAGAACATTCATTACCATTTCAACCTTTTCTGAATTTAAATAATCATCAGGAAGCATATCATTGATTTCATCAATCGTAATGCTCTTCCTTTTTTTTGCGTATTCAAGTAATTTTTCTACAGCAGGTTCGGTTTGTATATCCGACATTATTTTCCCAACCTCAGTTTTTCAATTTCATTATCTATAAATATCTTTTCTGAAAGAAGTTCCATTTCATTTGAAATATCACTATTTCCAGCATTCATAAAAGAACCAAGCTTTCTTTCTAATTCCGCACGTTTTTTCAAAAGGTTACGTCTTTTTAAGTTTTTAACCGAGTCTACGATCAATTCATCACTATTAGTACTATACTCTTCAGATGTTATTTTACTACTTAATAATGAAATAAGATTTTCATCTGACAATTTTCTCAGAATTGAATCGAATCCGGTCTCCTCATTTCGGTAACATTCTTCTAGCGCAATAAAAATTTCTTTGGCCCTTTTTTCTTCAAGATCATTTATATCTATTTTGCTTCTAACATAAGCAAATTTTTCCCTGTTTACTATAACGGCAATCATTAAAAATAATTCAAGTGTTATTTCTTCTTTTATTTGTTTTGGTTTCGGAGACTCCTCTTTTTGTTCCCGTATAACAGAATGCCTTTGTCCTCTTTTCAGATCAGTTACAATTGATGATGTACCTACACCTATCTTCTCAGAGATCTCTTTTATATATCCCTCTTTTCTTACATTAGATACGATGCTATTTAAATAAATACTCATCTGCTGAATAATTGCTTCCTTGCTATCCGGAGTCCGAGTTCCGTAGAGATTTAACGCATTTTCCAGAATATAATCAAAGCTATTTATAGTGGATTTTAAAACATTTTGCAATGCCTCTGGCCCCTTATTTCTAAGTAAATCTGAAGGATCATCATTTTTTTCAAAAATTGCTATTTTTGTCCTAATTTCAAGCTTTTCACATATCTGTACAGCCTTCATCATTGCTTTCTGACCAGCAGCATCACCATCAAAAGAAATAACAGCTTTTTCAGCATATCTTTTTAGAAGTCTTGCCTGATCTTCTGTATAAGCAGTACCAAGAGGCGCTACTGCGTTATTCATACCTGCCTGATGATATGCTATTACATCCATCTGGCCTTCGCAAAGAATAAAATAACCTTTTTCTCTTATTCCCTTTACAGCATCACTTAAACCATACAAATTTCTTTTCTTATAAAAGATTTCTGTTTCAGGAGAATTAATATATTTGGGTCCTAAATCTTTAAGTGTTCTTCCGCTAAAACCAATAATATCTCCGCTTTGACTTTTCAGAGGAAACATTATACGCCCGGAAAATAAAGGAGACCCCAAACCGCGTTTTGAAAAAAGGCCACTTTCTTTTAAAAAATTATCAGAATAACCTTTTGAACGTAAAAACTTTAAAAGCCAACTTCTATCTTCAGGAGCCCATCCTATACCAAATAATTCAGAAATTTCTTTTGTTACCCCACGAGTCAGCAAATACTCTCTGGCGACTGAGGCCTCTTCTTTATTATTAAGAATATATGTAAAACTTGAAGAAACTCTTTTATAAAGTTCTTTCAATGCCTGCTTATTTTTATAACCTTCGGAGTTATGATCCATATTTGAATCAAGCGCGACACCTGCTTTTTCTGCCAAGATTCTTAAAGCTTCGCCATATCCAACATTCTCAATTTCCATTATAAAATCGAATATTGTCCCGCCTTTGTGACAACCAAAACAGTAAAAAAGATTATTAGCTGGATCTACAGAAAAAGACGGAGTTTTCTCGTTATGAAAAGGACATAAACCAATATATCGTGTCCCTTGTCTTTTTAGAGTTAGATACTTTTCAACAACATCAACGATACTGAGTTTATTGTTTATTTCGTCTCTTACGTTTCTACTCATCTTCCCTTTATATATAAATTATATGATTTATTGTGTTCCGCCCAGTTTTTTGAGAATTTATGTTGCCCTGTATCAGGATCCTCAAGTAAAAAGTATAAATAGTCAGTTTCAGCCGGGTTAAATGAAGCATTAATGGCAATCCGTCCCGGATTACATATTGGTCCAGGCGGAAGCCCTTTATGCTTATAAGTATTATAAGGTGACTCAACTTCAAGATCTCTGTAAAACAATCTTTCTGGATGAGCTTTTCCCTGAACCTCGGTTATAATATAAACTACAGTCGCACATGAACCAAGATACATATTATGCTCAATTCTATTATAAAATGTAGAAGCTATTATTGGAGCTTCTTCTGCCACACGATATTCACGTTCAACTATTGAAGCAAGCACCACTTTTTCTTTTATTGTTTCTTGCTCTAGTTTATCATAATCAGAATAAATACTTTTCACATAATTATGAAAATTTTCTGTCATATACTTAACAACTTTTTCAGCAGGATACCCTTTTGGAAAATTATATGTATCCGGAAACAAAAAACCTTCAGCATGTTGAAGCTTTACAGCTTCAACAAAATCTTCTGCGTTAACAATTTCTTTTTCTTCAAGTATTTTTGCAATCTCTCTTGAAGTATGCCCAGGTGGTATTGTCACATTAAAAAGTTCTTCTGAACCTTGTATCAAAATATCATGTATTCCTACCATGCTCTGTCCATAATCAATTTTGTACAGACCTGTTTTCATCTGTGCTGAAGTTTTTTTAAGTTTTACATATACAAGAAAGAACTTACTGCTTTTTATTAATTTGTCTTCTTCAAGATTTTGCCCTATTTCTCTGGCAGTATCTCCTTTATCAACTTTGAAAAAAGTTTGTTTGGGCATATCCTCTGGTGGAGAATTCAAAATAACGGCCCCAGTGATACTCGCGCATACACATATAGCCGCTATCAATACCAAAGAAGCAATAATTTTTATAATAGTTTTCATCTATCCCCTGTCAAGTACAGTTTCTTTAGACAATTTCAAAACTAAAAACTATAATACATATAGTTCTGAAACTCTATTCTAATTTAAATTAAACAATTTTTTCAACTTGGTATACATAATTTAGTAATTCATATTTATATTTCATTAAATATAAAGCCTGTTGTAAAACTAACAAAGTTTTACAACAGGCTTGTTTTTACTTAATCAGAATAAACTCAACACGTCTATTCTTCCATCGATTATCAAGATCTCCATGAGGAACCAGTGGCTTTTTTCCACCAAGACCTTCGGTACTCATTCTGCTTTCATTAACACCTAGCTGTTCCAGATATTTCTTAACAGTTTCAGCTCTAGCCTTTGACAAAGGAATTAATTCTTCTCTCTCTTCTACTGCAGCTCTTGCGGGTTCATCCCAATACACACTAACAGCATGACCTTCGATCTTAATCTTGTAACTATCATATTTCTGCAATATCTCTGAAAGTCTTCCAAGAACATATTCATTTTTCGCTTTAATTTCCGGATCATCAGCTCTCAACTGCGCACTATCTGGAGCAAATGTAATATTTGCAATCCGTATCTTGAGCTGATCCCCTTCTTTTACAACCAGAACATCTACCGGAATTATACCGTAAACAGCATCTTTATTTCCAAAGACGTCATCAACAGTAAACCTGTAAGCATAATCTTCAGCAGCCATTACAAGCTCGCCGTTATTTCCAATACCATCCCAAATTATCTGTTCAGTTGGTTTCCCATTACCGCTGAAAGAAGTAAAAGAGTTACCCTCTCTATCTGCAATTTCAAAGTTCCAGCTTTTAATTGCACTCATATCGTTAACATCAAGATTTATATGTAATTCATCAGCAACACCATCATTATCAGGAGAGAACGGCATAGGTTCAAGATTCACAGCTATTTCTGGAGGAGTAATATCTACAGAAAATTCTTTTGTAATAGACTCTGGTTCATTTCCTTTTGTATAAACAACCTTATACTCAGCCTTAAATACACCTTCTGCAATATTTCCGTTATTATCACGACCATCCCAAATAATTTTTTCAGGAAGTATATCACCATTAAATGTCTTAACAGTTTTATTTCCATCTTCAACTATATTCAAAGTCCAGCTTTCAACACCTTCTTTTAACGTAGCCATTGTAGCAAATTCTATAGAGTCATTCTCTCCATCACCATTTGGTGTTATTCCTTTGCTTCCTGCAGTAACAAAAACTGTTGTTTGTCGATTATCAACTTCTATATCATCTATTTTACGGCTTGTAACATTTCCAGCCTTGTCTTCAATTCTTATAGTATATGAATAAGATCCATCTTTTACTTTATTTCCATTACTGTCAGTACCATCCCATTCCAAATCACCAGCGCTTTTATCCCAGGCAAACTCCCGAACATGATTTCCATCTTTATCAGCGATAACAGCAGTTATAAGATCTTCATTACTTGTCTTCTGACTAATTTTTATTTTATCTTTCTTTCCATCTTGATTAGGTGAGAAAATATCATAGTCTGAACTTATTTCGATCTCAGGATAGATACTGTCAAGTTCAAAATTTCGTGTAGAAGCAGTTGAGACATCACCTTTTTCATAAACGACTTCTAAAGCGGCTTTATAAATACCATCAGAAGCTTTTCTGCCAGAATCGTCGACTCCATCCCATCTGAACTCATTCTTCATACGGCCTTCATTTGCAAAAGTTTTTACAACATCTCCGGCTTTATTTAAAATAGTTAATTTATATGATTGTATTCCAGCGTCTACGTTGAGAATTGGCTTAAACTGCATATATTCGTTAATGTCATCACCATTTGGCGAGAAAGCTTCAGGAGTAGATGTCAGCATAATGGGTGTTTCTTCAGTATCAAGTGAAAATGCAGTTGTGATGTATTCACCTTTATTTCCTGCTTTATCTACAGTGTAAATACGATATTTATAATCACCATCTGGAGCCAAACCGCCTTTTTCATTGTATCCATCCCAGACAAATGAAGTCGCAGCATTATTAACCCATTTATATTTTTTAACAATATTTCCTTCTGAATCCTCAATATCTCCGTACCAAACATCTTCTACCGAAGTATCCTGATAAACTGTTATTGAGTCTTTTTTTCCATCCCCGTTAGGGCTAAAAATCTTTAAAGAAACCTTTGCTGATACACCAGGAGCTGTTTTATCAGCCACAATAACAGGAGATTCAGCTTTTGGATTATTTCCGTTTACATACCTGATCTCAAGTTTTCCGATATATTCTCCTTCATCAATATATCCACCGTCAACACCGCCTGTATAAACTATTTCATCAGGAATATCTCCTTCAGAATATTCTTTTACGATCTGACCATTTTTTTTCTGTATCTTAAACGACCATTTCTGAATACCAGTTTTAACAGGTACAGTTGGTGTAAATTTTACAGTATTAACAGCATCATTGTTTCCTGGCGCAAAATATGAAGAGTCTACAGAAAGAGAAATTGGGGTTGATTGTGTGTTAATAATAATATTTGGTATTTCAGCTTCATAATTGTTTCCAGCTCTATCTGTACATTTTATGTAGTAGAAATAAACACCATCAGGAACAAGAAGTTTTCGATCATCCTTTCCGCCCCAGATAAAGTCTGCTGGCTTACTTTTAGTCCAATCAACATTTCTATAAACCTTTCCATCTGTGCCTTTTATTTCAGCTGTCCACAAATCTTCTTGTGTACCGTCTTGCTTTATAGGCAATATATCCTTGTTTCCATCATCATTAGGGCTAAAAATTCTGTCAGCAGGATTTATATCCTGTAAAACAACTTCTGGAGGTGTGTTATCAACAACAAATCCATATTTTTCTGTAACAGCAGTATTTCCATTATCATCCCAGGCTTCCATGTGAAATGTATAAAATCCATCTGCTATAACATTTCCATCTTCACCTGTACCATCCCAACGTATTGAATCAGGAATATCAACACCTTTTTCAACATAGAATAATCTTTTGAAAAAATTCCTTATGCTCTGATTTTCCTGTCTTTTATCTTTATTCTCTATTCTTTTGACTTCTCTTCCTTGAGAATCTTCAATGATGAATGAATACCCCTTTATATAACGTGTATCTGTTATTGATATAGGAATTGTAATACTATCTTTTATTCCATCATTATTTGGTGATATATAAGCAATTATTTTTTCACCATCAGGACCTTCATCTATATTGCCATCATTTTCATCAGAAAAATCTTTTAGCTCAGCAGAAGGAGAAGGAGTCTTCTTATCATTATTTTTTTCGGTATCTGACGCAGCCATTTTTTTAGCTTTATTAGATCTCTTATATGCGGTTTCTTTTTTTCCTTTGCCCCCATCAGGATCTGGATCGGAATCTGTTGTAGGCTCTGGAGATTCTGATGAATTATCTGCCTCAACATCTGTTTTATCTTCATCGTCTCCTGATACAGACTTATCATCGTCAGGATCACCAATGTGCATTTCAGATATATTTAGAATAATTTCAGGAGCTTTTGTATCTATTACTCCCAATTCAGCATTCAAGCCGGCAGAAACTGCCCAGAGGCTGTTTGCCAAAGGCGCGGCAGCAGCAGAAACTCTTACATCATTTTGAGAATACCCCTTTGCCGCTAGTTTACTGTCTTCTTTAAAACTTGTTTTAAAATTAAAATACAATCCAAAAGATGGAATCAAAGCTGAAGCATCACCTTCTATGAGCTCTGCCAAATCCATTGTTGATGAAAATCTTAATCCACCATAATCAAAAAGGTTTAAATCTCCAGCAAGAGATAACCTTACAGTTTCATATATTCCAGGAAAACTAAGGGCTGTATCGATATTAAAGGTAACTTCATCTGTATCAACTAAATCAAATGAAAGCCCTCCGCCTGGTGTAATTATACTTGGAGCATCAGCATCATTTGTATTAAAAGAAGAATATCCCAGCTCACCCAAGACAACGCCCCACTTCATGTTTTTCATGAATCCGACATCACCCTGCTTTTTTATTACACCAAGATCTGCAGTAAGAGCCCATCCGCTTCCAAAATATGTGTTTATGCCCATTCCAACAAGAAAACCGGGATAGACTTCTTTACTAAAACCGCCTTTTATTCCACCTTGAAAACCAGTATCGCTTGTAGAAGACAAACTCAACTCTTCTGTATCTTTTAATCCTATAAAATACCCTGATGTAGTTATTACACCAAAACGTAGAGGGAAAGATGCTCCAAGATTCAACATTGTTCCATCGTATCCATTACCACTGGTTGTTGAGCTATCGTTAAATAAAGCAGCGGCGTTAATATTTAAAGCTACTCTCTGAAGAAGCGCCGGAGCTGCGGGATTCAGAACATCTGCCATGGGAGCATATTCTGAAACATAACTTCCTCCTGATGTTAATAAATCCGGAGATTTTAATGAATCAATTATTTCATCACCGTCATTCCAATCAGAGAACAAAAAACTTGTACTTAATATACTTAGTATTAATACTAAAATGTTAATTTTTCTGGTCATAAAACTA
>JAQQAK010000271.1 GCA_028527945.1 Spirochaetaceae bacterium | reverse complement strand
AGACAAATCTTGGCGTAAATATAATCATTGACCAGAATATAAGAGTGAATATTGTTGCGTAACCTGTAAAGGTTCCGTATCCTTTCATCATCCGTTTTATTTTTCCGGCTCCATAATTTATTCCAACAAATGGCTGCATACCTTGAGCAATTCCCCATATTGGAGGAAGCAGCAAACTGAATACTTTAAAAATAGTACTTAAAGCAATGACATCACTTATTCCAGCGTAAAGATCTAACATTTTAAATGCTGTTACAATCTCAATTATTGCCATAAACGGAAGCGCCATTGCAGAAAAGCCAATCTTTGACATTTCTTTTATTAATTTAAAACTGACATTTTTAAAATTAAAGTTAGCCTGTATAAGACTTTTCTTGGAAAAGATAAAATATAATGCAAGAGCCATACTTATTATCTGTGATATTACAGTAGCAGCAGCGGCTCCACCAATTCCCATTTTAAATACAACCATTAGAAGCGGATCAAGTATAAGGTTTAGAATTGCTCCAACACCAAGAATGTACATGGCCTGCTTGAGCAGCCCCTCTGATCTTATCATCATGTTGGCTGAGGCTGCCAGGTTTATAAAAAATGTTCCTGCCACAACTATTCTCATGTATGTTATTCCAAGTTCAAGCATTTCGCCTTCGCCGCCCATGAATGATACTAATTTGGGAGCAAATATTATTGAAAGAATTGTAACCAAAGCGCAGATTACCAAATTCATTATAAAAACAGCCGGGAATATATTTTTTAAAATCTTTTTATCACCTTTTCCTATTCCCTGTGATATTAAAGATGAGGCTCCTGTTCCAATTAGGCCAGATATTCCATTATTAAGAAGTGATAAAGGGTACATAAGCCCTACTGCTCCAACTCCTGCTGGTCCTACAAATTGTCCAACAAAAATACCGTCAATGAATTGGTAGAATCCAAAGACGAGCATTCCAATAACTCCGGGAACTGAAAGTTTGAAAAATAATGTAGAAGGTTTATCGTTTAATAATTTTTCTTGTCGTTCTGTAAGTGTATTCACCGTATTAATCTATCTTCATTTAGCCTTTGGCACAAGGGGAGTAAATGTTAATAATTGGATAATAATTTTAATGCTTTTGCCAGTTTGTAAAAATCTTCTCTTTTACTCCATCTGCCAAAACTTATTCTTAGCGAACTTTGAGATGTAAGAGTACTTCGCCCCATTTGTCTGAGAATGTTAGATTGTCCGTTTATTTTTTCGCTACACGCAGAAAAACGGCTTAAGCAAATATTAGATTCATTAAGTTTAAAAAGAAGTTTTTCCATATTTGGATGAGAATTTAAGCTAATACATAATATTCCTGGAACACTGTCTTGCGGGCTTTCAACTTTAAACGGTATGCTTGATTGTTTAAGAATATTTATCGCATCTTTTTTTAGTGCGCTTAAAATTTTAAGTTCGTCTGCTTGTTCTTTCTGCATTAGTTTTATTGCTTCAGATAAAGCTGCTGCTCCAGGAATGTTTTCGGTTCCGGGGAATAGGCTGCCGTTCTGGTTCCCACCCAAGCTAAGAGGTGCAAGTTTTATATTAGATTTTTTCCATAAAAGTGCACTCCCTTTTGGTGCGTATATTTTATGTCCGCTCATGCAAAATACATCACAATATTGAGACCATTTAGAAGGGCACATTCTTGGTGCAGCTTGTACCGCATCCATTATTATAATTGCTCCATTTCTTTTCGCAATTTCTGAAATTTCTTTTATTGGCTGAATAGAACCTGTTTCATGATTTACTGGAGAGTATGTTATAACGGATATTCCTCTGCCTTGTTTAATTGCTTTTTCAAGTTCGTGCAGATTGAGTTTTCCGTCTTCATCAACTTTCAGAGTTATCACATTTCCATTATAAGATGATGGTGCTGCCGGACTCTTTTTTGCTAAATGAAACAAAGGATGTTTTACTGCCTGATGCTCTATATTCGTTGTTATAAAGTTTGCGTTATGATTTCTTGCTGCGAATCCAAGGATTGCGGTGTTAATTGCTTCGGTTCCATTTGAGCAAAGAGAAAAGCCGTCAGTAGCTACAGAAAAAAAATTACCAGCTGTATTATAGAGGTTTTGAAGTTCGTCCCACCCGGCAGTTCCTGCTGAATGTAAGCTTGACGGGTTACCCCAATTGTGGCGACATGCTCGTTCGAAAGCTCCTATTACTCTTGGGTCAACAGGAGTTGTCGCGTTGTAGTCAAGATAGACAGTTCTTTCAGGTGTCCATGTTGCTGCGGCGGCTTTGATCTTTTTTCTAAGTTCGCATTTGCAAGCCAAATTTTCCCCCAGGATTTCTATAATATCAGGTATAACATAAAATTAAAATTATTCTAATTAAATTGTAATTGGTTTTTCACTTATCCTGTTTTAAAATGAATAATAATTGGAGGAGCCTATGAAACAAAACAAAATGAAAATTGTGCTTGCCTTAGTCTTACTTTCTTTATTCCTTCCCGCTAGTTTATTTGCCGCGGATGATGTAACGGGTTTATGGAAAATGGTGGATGATGAGACCAATATGCCTACAGGTGTTGTTGCTGTTTACAAGTATCACGGATTGGTATATGGCCGACTTATTGCAACATTTGATGATGATGGAAAAACTCTAATGGATGATATGTATAGAAAGATCTATACCTCGCCTTTTATAAAAGGTGAGCCTTCGTATAATGAGTTAACTATGATTTGGGGTTTGAAAGAACGAAAAACAAAGTGGCATAGTGGTAAAATTATGGATCCTGGTGATGATGATACAAAGCCTAAAATTTATGATTGTGAA
>JAQQAK010000270.1 GCA_028527945.1 Spirochaetaceae bacterium | reverse complement strand
TTTGAAGATTGTCCAGGTTTTGGTGAGGCATATAATTATTACGGTGTTCATATGCTAAATGAAGATTGTATAATTAGAGAATGGGCTCCTAATGCTACAGAAATCTTTTTGTTAGCAGATGTTACCGGATGGCAGCCCTCTGTAGATTATTCTTTTAAAAGGCTTAATGAGCATGGTGATTGGGAGCTGAAAGTTTCTCAAAAAGAGCTTGGTCATGAGAATTATTATCGATTACTTGTCCGTTGGCCGGGAGGTGAGGGGGAACGAATTCCCGCATATGCTGAAAGGGTTGTTCAAGATTCATATTCTTATGTGTATAGTGCTCAGGTTTGGAGTCCTTCAGAAAAATATAAATGGAAATATAAAAATCCTGAAAAGAATGAATCTTTACTAATTTACGAAGCTCATATTGGAATGGCAACAGAAGAATACGGAGTTGGAACTTATGATGAGTTTAGAACGAATGTTCTTCCAAGGATTGTTAACGAGGGTTTTACTGCGGTTCAGTTTATGGCGCTTATGGAGCACCCTTATTACGGTTCGTTTGGTTATCAGGTTTCAAACTTTTTTGCGCTTACCTCAAAATATGGTACCCCTGAAGAATTTAAACAATTAGTTGATGAATGCCATAAATATGGGCTCATTGTCATAATGGATCTCATTCATAGTCACGCTGTTAGAAATGAGGTAGAAGGAATAAGTTGTCAGGACGGAACCTTGTATCAGTATTTTCATGATGGTGGTAAGGGTTTTCATCCAGCGTGGGATTCCAGATGTTTTGACTATAATAAAGACGATGTTCTAAATTTTCTTTTGTCAAACTGTGCTTACTGGATTAATGAGTACCATATAGATGGATACCGTTTTGACGGTGTGACAAGTATGCTGTATTTTGATCATGGGCTTGGCTCAAGTTTTGATCATTACGATAAATATTTTAACGGTAATGTAGATGAAGACGCTTTTCTTTATCTTTCTCTGGCTAATTATATTATTCATAGAATAAATCCAAACGCGATAACAATAGCAGAAGACATGAGTGGAATGCCTGGAATTGCACGGTCTCCAGAGATAGGCGGAGGAGGTTTTGATTATCGTCTTGCAATGGGACTTCCAGATTACTGGATAAAGATTTTAAAACATGTCTCAGACGAAAACTGGAGTCCGGGACAGATTTGGGAAACACTTAATAATAGAAGATTTACTGAAAAAAATATTGCTTACTCCGAAAGCCATGATCAGGCACTTGTTGGGGATAAAACCCTTATTTTTCGTATGATAGATTCTGATATGTACACCTGTATGACTATCGATTGTACATCTCTTACTGTAAGTCGTGGAATGGCATTGATCAAAATAATAAACCTCTTAACCTTTTCTCTTGGTGGTGATGGTTATATGTGTTTTATGGGTAATGAATTTGGCCATCCTGAATGGATAGATTTTCCACGTGAAGGAAATGGTTGGGATTATCACTACGCGCGCCGTCAATGGTCGCTGGCTGATAATAAAGAACTACGTTATTCAAGGCTCTTGTCATTTTCTAGAGATATGTTAACACATTGTTGTGATTCTCTTTTAAGTAAATATTCAGATTTTATTATCGCGCATGAAAGTGATAAAGTTTTATGTTATAAGCGTGGGGATTTGTATTACTTTGTTAATATGAATCCTTCAATATCATTTAAAGATTACGGAATAGAGGTTCCCGCAGGAGATTACGAATTAGTTCTAAACACAGATTCCGTAAATTATGACGGTGAAGGACGTGTGCCGGACACTCTTATTTTAAAAACGTTAAATTGCTCTGATGGAGTTGTTAGAATTACACCTTATCTGCCATGCAGAACGGCGCTAGTCTTCAAGAAAATAAAAGGATCATAAATTATTATGAACAAATTTTCTCAGATTAACAAAATGCTGGTTGAAGAGGGATGCAGATATGAATGGCTTGAGACCAACGGTGCGGGAGCTTTTGCTTCTTCTTCTATAATAGAGTGTCATTCACGCAAATATCATGGAATGCTGGTTACTCCTCTTGATGGAAAAGAGGGGCGGTATCATATTCTTTCTTCCATTGAGGCTTCCGTAAAAGCTGATCCTGATTTTAATCTTGCTACTAATAACTATCCTAAAACAGTCTTCCCTAACGGTTATACAGATATTGAAAGTTTCTCGACTCTGCCGGTTCCTACCTGGATTTATAAAAAAGGTGAAGAACGTATTAAAAAAGAAATTTTCATGTCTAAAGGTGAAAAAGCTGTTTATGTTGTTTTTACTCAAATGTCAGGTAAAGAAGTTGAACTTGATTTAAAATTTTTATTCACATACAGAAATGCGGATACGGAAACGCATCAAAACTATATGCTTAATACAGGTTCTGATGCCTTTGATAAAGGATTTTCTATAAATCCATACCATGATATGCCTGAAGCAAGTATTTCCTTTTCTGGTGAGTGGTCCCGATTAGAAGACTGGTACTGGGATTATAGTGTTGAATATCATATAGAACGAGACCGAGGTCTCGAATTTTCTGAGGATCGTTTTGTCCCGGGAGTAGTTACTATTGTTCTTGAAAAAAATATTCCCTTTATTATTAGAGTCGGTGTTGAATCTGATGTTCCGAAAGCAGATAACCTTTCTGAAATTTATAACTCACATTTAAAGAGCTGCAGCAGTAAAAGTAAAAAGATAAAATCAGATAAAGATTTTCTTAAATATTACGCTGCAGCATTTCTTGTTAAAAACTCAAAAGGTCAAAAATCTGTGAATGCAGGTTTTCCTTGGTTTGGAGAATGGGGGCGTGACACAATGATAGCACTTCCCGGACTGACCTTTTGCATAGGTGATACAGCATGGGCTGTTTCAGTTCTTACAGATTATGCTGAAATGATAAAAGACGGTCTACTTCCTAATACACTTGGAGAGTCTCAGGGCTTTACTTCTTATAATTCCCTTGACGCAGGACTACTTTATTGCAGGACTGTTTTAAAACTTTTAGAAACAGGGTTTGGAGAAAAGAAGACAGAACTTCAGAAAATAAAACAAACTCTGCTTCCTGCTGTTGAAAGCATAGTAACAGCATTTATTGAGGGGCGTGTTCCTAATGCCAAATTGAATAAAGATTGCCTTATAGAGGCCGGCTCTCCTGATACTCAGTTAACCTGGATGGACGCGACTGCTTATGGTAAGCCTGTTACCCCAAGATGCGGGCTTGCTGTAGATATAAACGCTCTTTGGTTTGATAGTCTTAATGTTTATAAGAGTCTTCTTGAAATGGGAGAGGCTGAAATACCTAACGATCTGATAAAGCTTATAAAAAAAGTTCAAAGTAGTTTTAAGAAAACTTTCTGGATTGCAGATAAAGGATTTTTAACAGACACTGTGTTCAATGGTAAGCAGGATGGACAACTTCGGCCTAATATGCTTTTTGCGGCATCCGCGTCAAAAGGTCTTTTGGCTAAAAGAGAACGCGCGTCTATTGTGAAGGCCGCAAAAGAGCAGCTTCTTACACCTATGGGGCTTAGGACTCTTTCTCCGGAAGATTCATCCTTTGAACCATATTATAATGGAAATCCTGATGAAAGAGATTCAAAGTATCATCAGGGTACGGTATGGCCATGGTTAATAGGAATTATGGTTGAATCTTCTCTTTTATCCGCCAGCAATCTTGATAAAGAAAGAGATTTTTGGACAAAATATCTTGATAACCTGCTTGAGAATCATCTTTACCAGCAAGGTATTGGTTTTGTTTCAGAGGTCTTTGATGGAAGTAATCCTTCATGGGGAAAGGGCTGTTTTGCTCAAGCCTGGAGCACTGGAGAAATATTAAGATCTTATTCGCTTTTAGAAAATAAGGTTTGAAAAATGTTTTATTCTAAATCAGGCAAACTGTCTGTTTTAGTTTTTTCTTAATTATGTTCGTGGTTTATGATTGGTACTATTTTAAAAGGGGGAATGATAAAAGTTAATTTTATATATTTTTATCATTTAAAGTTGTTCCGCAACTGAGAACCTTGCCATATCTACGAAGAACTACTTCGAAGAAAGCTTTGCTTTGTAGTCTATGGCTCGCGGCTAGCTAACGATTTTAGTCGTAAGTTTTTATAGGAGAAAGAAGTGATTTCAAACGAAAAAAATGGTAATTCCAGAACAGGGTATTCAAAAGAAGATCTTAAAGAAGGATTTCTTGAGCACTTGAAGTACAGTCTTGCTATGACACTTGATAGCAGTAAAAGCACTGACAAATATATAGCGCTTGCTTATACAGTTAGAGATCGAATTGTTGAACGGTGGTTTGAAACAAAGAAATGTCTCGAGAAAACAAAGGCAAAAAGCGTTAATTATTTTTCATTTGAGTTTCTTATGGGGCGTTCAATGTCCAATAACATGATTAATCTCGGTATAAAAAACGAGGTTGATAAAATGCTTGAAGAAATAGGTGTTGAATGGGAAGAAATAAGCTCTGCTATGGTAGACAGTGGCCTTGGAAATGGTGGATTGGGAAGGCTTGCTGCTTGTTTTTTGGATTCTCTTGCAACCTTAGATTACCCTGCCTATGGTTATGGTATTAGATATAAATATGGCTTTTTTAAACAATCAATAATAAACGGTTATCAGGTCGAAGAGGCTGATGATTGGCTTCGTTTTAAAAACCCCTGGGAAATTAGGCGAAATGATATTCCCGTCATTGTTCAGTTTGGCGGTAGGGTAGCCCGAAACAAGAAGGGCAAATGTTTTTGGGTAGATTCAAACGATATTATTGCTGTTCCATATGATTCTCCAATAGTAGGTTATGGAGGCAAAACTGTTAATACATTACGGCTATGGGATTCCAAGAGTTCTGAGCAGTTTGATTTTCAGGCTTTTAATCAGGGAGATTATTATAATACTGTAGATGAAGAGGTTTTAGCAGAGACCCTTACAAAGGTTCTTTATCCGAATGATTCAATCTATTCGGGAAAAGAACTCAGGTTTAAGCAGCAATTCTTTTTTGTAAGCGCCTCTCTTCAGGATATTTTCAGACGTTATAAAAGCTTTGCGCCGCCAAACAAGCCCTTATCGGATTATATGGCTATTCAGCTAAACGATACTCATCCAGCAATAGCTGTAGCAGAACTTATGCGGTTGCTGGTTGATGTCGAAGGCATATGTTGGGACACTGCCTGGGAGATTACTCAGAAATGCCTTGGTTATACTAATCATACTCTTATGCCAGAGGCTCTTGAAACCTGGCCTGTCAGTATGTTTGAAAAATACCTTCCAAGGCATCTTGAAATTATTTATAGAATTAATCACTACTTTCTTCAGGAAGTTACTGGATTGTATCCTGGAGATATGGGAAAGCTTTCAAGACTTTCTCTTATTCAGGAAGGTGGAGAAAAACGAGTTCGTATGGCTCCATTGGCCATCCTTGGCTCTCATTCAATAAATGGAGTTGCAGAAATCCATTCGCGGCTTATAAAAGAGAAACTTGTTCCTGACTTTTATGAACTTTTTCCTGAAAGATTTAATAACAAAACAAATGGAATTACGCAGCGCCGTTGGTTGTTAAAGTCAAATAGACCTCTTGCTGATTTAATTACCAATTCAATTGGAGATAAATGGATTACAGATCTGACAGAGCTTAAGAAGCTTGAAAAGTATAAGAAAGATAATGCTTTTCTTGACGATCTTGCAAAAGTGAAGCGAACAGGAAAAGAGGAACTCGCAAATTATTGTAAAGATAATTTTGATTTCATTGTTGATCCTGATTCAATATTTGATATTCAGGTCAAAAGAATTCATGAATATAAACGTCAGCTTTTAAATGTTCTTCATATAATTTCTCTATATAACAGAGTAAGATCTGGAGAGGATATTCAACCAAGAACTGTATTCTTTAGTGGAAAGGCGGCTCCTGGTTATGAAATGGCTAAACTTATTATTAAATTAATAAATAACGTAAGCCATGTTGTAAATGGCGATATAAAAACAAGGGGGCTCTTACGGGTTTACTTTTTACCTAATTATAGTGTTTCTCTTGCTGAGAAAATCTTTCCGGCGGCAGAGCTCTCTGAACAAATTTCTACTGCAGGAACCGAGGCTTCTGGAACCAGTAATATGAAGTTCATGCTTAACGGTGCTCTTACAATTGGTACCCTTGACGGGGCAAATATTGAAATAAGAGAAGAGGCTGGTGAGGAGAATATGTTTTCATTTGGTATGACCACCGCCGAGGTTGAAGAACGTCGTGTTTATTATTCTCCGCGTGAATGTATTTCTGAGAATGAAGATATAACTAAAATTATAAAACTTCTCTCTGGGGGGTACTTTAATATTAGTGAACCTGATATTTTTAAGCCACTAATAAATAATCTTGTTGAATATGATTATTATATGCATTTGGCGGATCTTCCTGATTATATTGATGCCCAAAAAAATGTTGAGGCTAAATATAAAGATAAAATTGCCTGGCAGAAGTCTTCCCTTATGAATATCGCAAATTCCGGGAAATTTTCTTCTGACAGGACAATCACGCAATACGCCAATGAAATTTGGGGAATCAAAAGCTGCCATGACAGAGATTGATAAAATTCTTCCAGTAAAAGATCTTTGTTCTTTTACCGTTTCAAATTCCGATGGAAAAGAATTCTCTCTTTCAGAGTTTCTCAGGCTAGAAGGCGGGAGCTTTGTTACATTTAAAATAATTTTCTCGAATGCTCAAAAGTATGAAAAGTTTTTTCTTCATACAGATATAAAAGAAGGGGCTTGGACATATATACCTTTTGAGGCTTGTCCAGATGACCCTCAGAAGTTTTTACTGCGAATAAAGGTTCCTATCGGAGGCTATTTTAGCTGCCATCTTGTAGCTTTGTCAGACCACATTCGCTATTGGGAAGCTTCTGAATATCATCAGCTTCTATTTGAACCACCAACGGTTAAAGATTTTCGAATGTACACAATGATTCCATCTGTTTCAGGAGATGTTAAAGACTGGATTACATTGCTTGATCATATAAAAGAGCTTGGGTTTAATGTTGTACATCTTTTGCCATTTACAAAGACCGGTTCTTCTATGAGTCCATACGCCGCAGTTGATTTGTTTAGTATTGATCAGGGCTACGCTGATTCAGAAGAAGATTTTGAAGCTTTTATTCAAAAAGCTTCAAAGCTTGGTATAAAAATTTGTTACGATATTGTTCTGAATCATGTAAGTTCTGAAAGCCTTCTTGTCAAGGAGCATGCTAACTGGATTGTCCCTGATAAAAATCGTGATGACGGTCTTAAACGAGCTGGCTGCTGGCATATGGGCAGTTGGATTTCATGGGAAGATCTTGTTCTTGTAAATTATAAACACACAGATCCGTCTATTAGAAATGAAATATATAACTATATGCTTGAATACGTACTGTTTTGGACTAAAAAGGCAGAGAGGTGCGGAACGGTTCTCAGATTGGATAATCTTCATTCCTCAGACGAGGACTTTATGCGTTGGCTTATAGCTGAAGTAAAGAAAAGTTGTCCATGTACTGTTATTTTATCAGAATATTTTGGCGCGGATAAAGTTCTTGAAGATGGAGTTAAAGAGTTTGGGCTTAACATGCTTACAGCTAACTCATGGGAGTATCCGTTTGCTCCGCTTTTTAAAAAGTATCTTTCTCATATTCACAAGACCTCCGGTATAATAAAATATTTTCTTTCACCAACATCGCATGATACAGGCGCTATCCCAGAGCTTTTTGGTGATGTCATGTCTACCATTCCCAGGTTTTTTTGTTGCGCTTTAATGGGGACGGGGCAGATGGGGATTGTTCAAGGTTTTGAGTCAGGAATAGACCATAAAATAGATTTTATACGGAAACCTGAAAAAATTGAGCTGTCAGGGCTTAATGATTTCTCTACTTTTATTCGTGATATAAATCATATTCTTGATACTGAAAGTTGTTTTCTTCTTTATAAAAATATTGACTTTATAGATCATCCGGATGACAGTTTAATTGTTTGTGTTCGTGAAGACTTGGAAGGTCGGCGTTTTTTGCTTGTAGCAAATTTTAATACAGTTCAATCTGTTAGTTTTTCTTATTTTGGAATAAACTCTTTTTCTGAAATATTAAGTTATGGCTGTAAAACTTATTTAAATGAAAAATCAAATGAGCTGAAGCTGGATCTATCAAAATGTGGAGTAATTGCTCTGCTTATAAACGAGGTTTAGAATAGTGAAAAAAATACTAATGGTTACAAGTGAAACTGTTCCTTTTGCCAAAACGGGAGGGCTGGCAGAGGTTGTAACAGAATTATCACTCCAGTTAAAGTCTTTAGGTTATGACATTAGAATTTTTATGCCTCGTTATTATCATATAGATAGAGCCTCGCTTAAAAAGAGAGATGAGGCTCTTGGCATTTGGCTTGGCAAAGGAGAAGAATGGGCTGCTGTTTATGAAGGTACTTTACCAGATTCTGATATTCCGGTTTATTTTCTGGATCATGAAAGATTCTTTGGCCGTGACGGTATTTACGGTCACCGGCCGGATGAGGGTTTTCTGGATAATGCCGCTCGTTTTGCTCTTTTGTCTCGCGGGTGTTTTCAGCTTTGCAGAATGCTTCACTGGATTCCGGACGTCCTTCATTGCCATGACTGGACAGCTGCTCCGGCTTGCTATCTTTTAAAGAAAGAAGAACAGTATCGCGAATTTTCAGGAACAAAAAGTGTTTTGACTATTCATAATCTTGGATATCAGGGTGTTTTTGCTCTTTCTGACGCTATTTATATTCAACCTGAAACAGATCACATAAGTCTTTCAACTCTTGAATTTAATGGGGCTCTTAATTTTTTAAAATCCGGGATAATGACAGCTGACAAGATTACAACGGTATCACCTTTTTATGCCGAAGAAATAAAATCACCGGAACAAGGCTTTGGTCTTGATGGGCTTTTAAATTATAGAAGAGAAGATCTTAAAGGAATTCTCAATGGTATAGATTATTCTATCTGGAATCCTGAACTCGATACCGTCATTGCTCCTGATAATTTTTCAGAGTCGAATATAAAAAATAAGGCAGCGGTAAAAAAGCGGCTTCAGAAAGAAATGGGGCTTACAGTAGATACCCAGATTCCTGTTGTAGGGCTTATAAGCCGGCTTGTTGAGCAAAAGGGCGTCGGTGAATTATGCGGTCCCGGCTATGGTGCTCTTTATTCTATTTGCTATGATTTTAATGTTCAGTTTATTATTCTTGGTACGGGAGAGAAATGGTGTGAAGATGAGTTAAATAAACTTTCATCTGAACTGCCTAACCTTGTTTTCTGGTCAGGTTACAATTCTGATCTGGCTCATCTTATTGAAGCTGGTTCTGATTTTTTTCTTATGCCAAGTAAGTATGAACCGTGTGGGCTGAACCAGATGTATTCTCTGGCTTACGGAACTCTGCCAATTGTCCGGCACACTGGAGGGTTGGCTGATACTGTAGAAAATTATGATCAACAACAAGCTTCTGGAACAGGTTTTGTGTTTTATGATATGTACCCGGAAGTTCTTTATAACGTACTGGATTGGGTAGTTGATACCTGGGAAAATAGAAAGCCACATATTAATAAAATGCGGAAGCGTGCCATGAAAGAGCGCTTTACCTGGGAACAATCAGCCCTGGAGTATGTAAAGGTTTATAGCGAAGACTCTGAATAATAAGGTTTTTATCAATTCCTTTATTTTTTATTGAGGCTTCGTATTTTTTTGATATTTTTATTTTCTCCAAGTATTACAAGAGAATCTTTGCTGTTTACTATATACGAAGCCTCCGGAATTAATTCATTTTTTCCGCTGTCTCCATGTTTTACCGCAATTACCTGAATACCATATTTTGACCTCAGATTGAGATCTCTAAGTGTTTTGCCCTGAAAATCGTCTGGAGGAGTAAGTTGTAAGACCTCAAAATCCTCTGATATAGGAATGAAATCGATAATATTAGGATGTGATAAGCTTTTTGCAAGCCTTGCTGCCATTTCTCTTTCAGGATGAATGACATCTGTAACCCCTATTTTTCTTAATATTTTAGCATGATCATCATCAAGCGCTTTTACTATAATTCTTTTAACTCCAATTTCATTAAGATGTAAGCTGATGAGTATGCTGTTGCTGAGGCTGTTTCCTACACAAACAAGTACACCATCCATGTTTTCAAGTCCAAGTGTTTCTAACGCTTCTTTGTCAGTTGCGTCCATTTCTATAGCCTGAGAGCATAAAGGTGAGATTGATTGAATAAGATTTCTGTCGGAGTCTATAGCAAGAACCTCATGACCTTCGTTGAATAAACATTTGGTTACGTGATATCCAAAATTGCCCATGCCTATTACTGTAAATTTACCCATATCACTTTCTCCTTAAAAATTTTTGTAAATAAGTTTATTACCGGGGTGGGATAATAAACTGCCAAAACTCGCTTTGAGCTTGCTGGCAAGATTATTGATTAACCTACCATTATATTTTCTTCCGCGTAGTTTCTTTGAATTTGAGTTTTATTTCCAATTATAAGATATACCATCGTAAGGGGACCCACTCTTCCTGAGAACATGAGAACGATTATTAAAAATTTGCAAAAGGGACTTAAGAGCGGGGTTATTCCAACAGAAAGCCCAACTGTTCCTAATGCAGATACAACTTCAAATAGCACAGATAAAAGTGGTGAGTCTGAAATTGCTTCAGAACGCAAGCAGCTTTCTTCAAGAAAAAGAATAAAAAATGAAAATACCGCAATTATTAAAATATACATAACAACAAGGATAAAAGCCTTGTTTACAACCTCTTCAGGAATGCCTCGTTTAAACAGGCTCGTTTGTGTCTTATTCTTAAGTCTGCTTCTGAAATGTGATAGAACAATGCTTATTGTAGTGGTCTTTATTCCTCCACCGCATGAGCCGGGAGAGGCTCCAATAAACATCAGAATTATTAATAAAAACAATCCTTCTTCACTTATTTTTGACATCTCCAAGGTGTTAAAACCTGCTGTTCTGCATGTGACTGACTGAAAAAGCGAATTGATAATTTTTGAAGTTAAACTTTGGCCTGATAAAGCTGTATTAAAGCTTATGATGAAAAATAAAACCGCCCCGCTTATTATGAGTCCGCTGGTTGTTGTTAGTACTGTTTTTGTTTGAAGTGAAAGATTGCTTCTTTTCCCTTTTATTTTGTTTACCAGTTTTAGAACTAATTCATAAACAACAGGAAAGCCAATTCCTCCAGCAATAATAAGGAGCATGATTACTATACAAATTCCTGGATTATTGTTGAATGAAATAAAGTTATCAGAAAAAAGAGAGAATCCCGCATTACAGAAGGCTGAAACAGAATGAAATATTGCTGAAAATAGTGGTCTTTTAACAGTGCCGACGCTTTTGAAGAAAATATATAATAATGCTGTCCCTGAAAGTTCTGCAATAAGCGTAAAGGCGAAGATACTATAAATTATTGATTGAATATCTTTTCGAGGAGCAGAAGAATAAAGACTTTGTATTGCCTGCCGTTGGGTAATTCCCATTGATCTTTTCAGACTGTTGAAGAGAAATACAGAAATTGTCATTATTCCTATTCCTCCAACCTGAATTAAGATCAGAATTACTATTTGTCCAAATAGAGTAAAGCATTGTCCTGTATCAACTACAATTAGTCCCGTTACGCATACAGCTGAAGCAGATGTAAATAGTGAATCAATAAAAGATATGTGCCCGTTTTGTACTGAAAAGGGTAGTTTCAAAAGAATTGTTCCGGTAAGAATAGCTCCTGTAAAGCTTAGAATCAGCAAAAAAGCGGGATTTGTTTTTATTCTGTTACCGGTCATATTCAAGTTAAAATCCAGAGTAATATTGTTACTACTATATAAATAGTAAACTAAAAATCAATCAACCTATGCTTTGCCAATTTGAGATAACCTGTTATTTATTAACTATCTCATCAATTGTTACACATGGTCTTTGCTCTTTTTTTATGTAAGAGCTGTTAGCTTTTATCCAAGAGATACTATCTCATTCTAAAGACATTAGTCCATATTTAAAAACCTCATATAATTCATATTATTTGATTTTGAATACTAAAATAAGCTTCAGTTTAAGAGTATTAGTTATACGTAAATAAGTTAGGTAGACATTTTTATAAAGTTAATATATATTAACTTAAATTATAAATAATGGAGGTTTCATATGCCTACAGATAAAAAAACGTTTATATTAAGTCGGTTTATGCCATATATGGGGAAGAAAAAGGCTCTTCTTCCTTTAGCATTGGTTTTATCAGGACTTTCGGCAGCATTAAATATTGTTCCATTTGTTCTTGTCTGGGTTATTATCAGAAATATTTTATCAACACCCGGAAGTTTTGATCTGTCAGGAATTACCGTATATGCTTGGTGTGCCTTTGCTGCTGCGTTAGCCGGAATAATATTTTATTTTTGTGCGCTTATGAGTTCGCATTTAGCTGCTTTCAGGGTTGAAGCTGGGCTTCAGCAGCGAGGCATGGAAAAAATAAGAACAAAACCACTTGGATTTTTTGATAAATATTCAAGTGGAAAAATTCGTAAAGTTGTAAATGACGGGGCAGGAACCACTCACACTTTTTTGGCTCATCAACTTCCTGATATGGCAGGGAGTGTTGTTACTCCGGCTATTCTTATTGTGCTTACTTTTGTTGTTGATTGGAGAATGGGGATAGCGTCTCTTGTTCCTATTGCCATTGGTTTTGCAACAATGGGCTTTATGATGAATGAAAAGGGGCGACAGTTTCAGAAGCAGTATTACGATTCGCTGGAAGAAATGAGTTCGGAATCTGTAGAATATATACGGGGGATTCCTGTTGTAAAAACATTTGGGCAAACTATTTTTTCTTTTAAGCGTTTTTATAACAGCATTATGCGATATAAAGAGATGGTTCTTGCTTACACTCTTTTATGGCGCGGCGCAATGTCTTTTTATACAGTCATAATGGAGTCTGCTGCGTTCTTTTTAACACCGCTTGCTATCTTTCTTGTTGGGCATGGAGGAAATGTTCCGCTTATTCTTGCAGATTTTATTTTCTATCTGCTTATTTCTCCGATATTTACTCAGATTTTGATGCGTTCAATGTATTTTCAACAGAACGCAATGATTGCTTCTCAGGCAATAGATCGAATTGATAATCTTATGGATTATCCAGATATGTATTTTCCAACAAACTCTCGTGAAGATCTTGATAACAGCCTTGAATTACAGAATGTCGTTTTTTCTTATGAAGGGGCAGATAGTCCTGCTGTAAATGGTGTTAGTTTTAAGGTTAATGAAGGCGAGACTGTTGCTCTTGTTGGAGCGTCTGGCGGAGGCAAGACCACTATCGCTCGACTATCCGCTCGTTTTTGGGATGTTGATTCCGGACAGGTTTTAATAGGCGGAAAAAGCATAAAAGACATTCCAAAAAAGGAATTAATGGATAAGGTTTCTTTTGTTTTTCAGAGTACTAAACTTTTTAAAGGTTCTCTTCGTGAAAATATTGTATTTGGCAAAGAGAATGTATCTGAGTCTGATATTCAGAGGGCAATTGATTATTCCCAATCCAGAGAGATTATAGATAATCTAAAAGATGGTCTTGATACTGTCATTGGTTCAAAAGGAACTTATCTTTCTGGCGGAGAGCAACAACGTATTGCTCTGGCTCGAGCTATAGTAAAAGACGCGCCAATTGTGTTGTTAGATGAGGCCACAGCCTTTGCTGATC